>NZ_JAUSBZ010000141.1 GCF_030651755.1 Phenylobacterium sp.
CCGCTGCAGGCGACCCGGGCCGACTATGACGCCCTGCCGGAGATCAAGGACCATCGGCTGCGGGTCTATGGCGCCATGATGCTCGCCCTGGATCGCAGCGTCGGGAAGATCATGGAGGCTCTGGAGGCCCAGGGCCTGGCCGACAACACCATCGTGGTCTTCACCAGCGACAATGGCGGCGCGGGCTATATCGGCCTGCCTGAGATCAACAAGCCCTATCGCGGCTGGAAGCTGACCTTCTTCGAGGGCGGGGTGCGGGTGCCGATGTTCATGACCTGGCCCGGTCGCATCGCGCCCGGCACGGTGATGAACGACCCGGTCGCCCATATCGACCTGATGCCGACCCTGGCGGCGGCGGCCGGCGCAGCGACGCCCACGGACCGGATCATCGACGGGGTCGACCTCCTGCCCTGGCTGACGGGGCAGCGGCCGGCCCAGGCGCCCCATGACACCCTGTTCTGGCAGAGCGGCTACTACAGCGCCGTCCTGCACAAGGGCTGGAAACTGCAGACCTCGGACCGGCCCAAGAAGGACTGGCTCTATAACCTTGTGGCCGATCCCACCGAGCAGACCAATCTGGCGCAGGCCAATCCGCAGAAGGTGGCCGAATTGAAGGCCCTGCTGGCGGCCCACCAGACTGCGGGGCGCGGCCCCCTCTTCCCCAATGTCGGCTCCGTGCCGGTGATGATCGACAAGACCCTGGCCGACCCCGCCACCAAGGCTGACGAATTCGTCTACTGGCCCGGGTGATGGAAAGCGTCGAGGCGAGGCGCAGGCTTCGTCCTCGGCGCTTTCACCTGATGTCAGGCGAGGCTGGCGATCAGGCCGACGGTGGGCGGGGTGTGTCCAGCGACGAGATCGCTGAGCGCAGCGCGCACGGCTTCGGGGCCTGAGACGTGATGCAGGGCCAGGCGGCCCTTCAGCTCCTCCACCATCCGCAGGGTCTCGACCTGGATGCGACGCTGGATGACGCCGGGGCCCAGATCGCCGTCACGCTTGGCGATGTGGGCGGGAATGAAGATGAAGTCGTGAGACGGCGCGCCGGCCACCTTGCCGGCGGAGCGGGGCTGGTCCCAATGGGTGGCGCCCACCGCGCAGCTGAGCTTGAGCTGCGGGCCGAACCGCTTGTGGATCGCATCGATCACCGCGCCGTCCCCAGCCATGTCGACAAAGGCCGTCGGAACCGTTCCATCCAGGCTCTCGATGGCGCCATAGGCGATCACCTGGTCGCAGAGTCCCAGGCCCTCGACGAACGCCATGTTGCCGGGCGACGTCAGGCCGATCACCTGCGGGCGCGGCGCCGGGTGGCGGGCCAGCATGTTCAGGAGGCCGATGGCCGTCTTGGACGAGGCGCTGCCCACCAGCACCTGTTCGGCGCCGAAGAAGCCGTTGTCGATCAGATAGTCATAGAGCAGGTAGCCGGTGCCCAGCAGCGGCAGGAGCAGGCACCGCTCATCCTCCAGGGCCTTCATGGCCGCAGGCTCGCCGGTGGTCCGCTGATAGTGGTTGTAGAAGGCCGGCAGATCAGCCCGATGCGGGGCGGCGTCGACAAAGCCCCGGGCGCCCACCGCGTCCGGCGTCAGGACCACGTGTGAGGCGGTTGGGAAGAAGCCATAGATCCGCTCGCCCAAGGCCAAGTCGGCATGGCGCGAGGCCGCCACATCAGCGAACCCCCAGACCGGGACCAGACCCCAGGGCTCAGGCGCCGGAAAATAGCCCCAGTAGCCGATGGTGGCGCCCGACAGGGCGTAGCTGACATTGTTGGCGGTCAGGGCGAACCGGTCGATGGCCAGCAGAACTTCGCCATCCGCCAGCTCGGGCTGGGGAAGCTCCACAAGTCGGCTCTCGGTCAGCGCGTCGCGGCGCAGCTGGAGTTGGGTGATCATCGACGCGGTCTTTCCGAAACGCTGAGGGCCATCAGGTGAACCACAGCGAGGGCGGCCTGGGCAACCGCCGACCAGGCCGTATCCCCGAGACGCTAGGTCACCGCCAGGAAGGCGGTGACAGCGGCCACCAGTTCGTCGGGTGCGTCTTCCTGGATGAAGTGACCGGCCCCAGGGATGATCTGGTGTTTCTGGCCCTGGGCGCCGGGGATGCTCGCCTGGGCGCGGACCTCCCAGCCCTTGGCCACCGGATCCAGCTCGCCAAACAGGGTCAGAAAGGGCTTTTCGAAGCGGCAGAGCTTCTCCCAGGCGTCCTTGTTCAGGGGCACGCCGGGATTGTCCGGTTGGACGGCGATCAGCAGGGGGAAGGAGATCAGGCCCCATTCGTAGTCCGACGAGGGGAAGGGGGCGAGATAGGCCGCCCGCTCAGCCTCGCTCAGCTTGTTCTCCATGCCCTGGTCGAGCATGGGCCAGGGAAAGGCCGTGGCCGCATTCATCATGCCGACCCACATCTTCATGAAATCGCTCTCGCCCTCGCCGATGGGCAGTCCGGTATTGGCCGCAACCACCCGGTCGAACCGCTCGGGATGCTGGGCCACCAGATAGAGGCCGATCGTACCACCCCAGTCCTGGCAGAAGAGCGTGATTTGGCGCAGGTCCATGGCGGTGAGCCACTTGCCCATCCAGTCGTAGTGGCGGGCGAGCGTATAGTCTTCCTTGGCGGCCGGCTTGTCCGAGCGGCCACATCCCACCAGGTCGACGGCGATCACCCGCCGCCCCGTGGCCAGCAGGCCAGGGATCATCTTGCGGTAAAGATAGGCCCAGGTAGGGTTGCCGTGCATCAGCAGGATGGGCTCGGCGTCCCGTGGCCCCTCGTCCACATAGTGGATGCGGATGTCGGTCCCATCGGCGTCCTGGATGGTGAGGTAGTGCGGCGCCCAGGGGAAGTCGGGCAGGTTTTCGAAGCGCTCGTCGGGGGTGCGCAGGACGTTCATGGCGGTCTCCAGGAGCTGGCCGGTCTCAGCCGGCCAGGATGGGTGTAGAACTCAGTTGAGCGTGAAGGATGATCAGGTGGCCGACCGCCGCGGCGAGGGCGAGCGCCAGGGCGAGCCAGACCTTGGGTCCGGCCAGGGTCATGATCTGGGGCTGGGTCGGGAAGGAATAGGTCTGCGGCATGGCCGCGAACTTGAACTCATGGGCGCCTGCGAAGCGGGGATCGACCACCAGGGCCGCCAGGTCCCGGCGGCTGCGGTAGCGCATATAGCCGATGATCGACCAGCCGGGGTCGGCCTCCACCCCCCAGGCGTCGAAATAGCCGCCGATCTTGCGCGCCGCGATCGCCGGGTGGCCGCCCCGGGCGAACAGGGCCGGCAGGAACATGCGGGTGTAGCTCTCCATGACCTGCCGGGCCGGCCTGGCCTCGCCGCTCACCGGATCGGGCACCGCGCCCGGAGCGATCCGCACCAGGTTGAGCATGAAGAACTCACGGCCGTCGTCGGCCTCCAGGAAATCCCGCAGGGTCGCCAGATCGTTGCGCCCCTCCATCTCCAGGCCGGAAGCGATGAGATCGGCCAGGGCCGAGTCCACCTCGGCCTTGGACAGGGGTCCGCGCCAGTTGACGTACCAGGCCAGGAACAGCGCGTAGGTCAGAAGGGCGAGCCCCCAGGGCAGCATCCAGATCGCCATCAAAACCCCCCGGCCACGACGCGTTTATTGACATTATAAGTGTCATTATATTCGCACAGTGATGCTTGGCAACCGCATTGCGGCGGTTAGGGCCTCAGCGCTGGGCGTTCATGCGCCGGCCCTGGCGGACCTCGTCGCTTCCGGCCGGCAGGGAGATGATATCCCCGTCTCGCCCGACTCTGACCGGGCCGGAGAACTGGCCGCGGGCCTCGCCCAGGAAGGAGCCTTCCAAAGCGCGGATCGGCAGGGGCGGCACGATGTGGTTGAGCAGCAGGAATTTCACGCCGGCCCGCTCAGCCAGCTGCGCGGCCTGTTCCGGCGTGGTGTGGTAGTCGGTGATGTCGCCGAAGATGCGCGCCAGATTGGCCCGCCCCGCCGCCTCGGCCGCCGCCCTCTGGCGCTTGACCAGGTCGATGGACAGGGCCTCGTGGACCAGCAGATCGGCGCCCCTGGCCTGGGCCTCCACCACCGGCGAGGGCGTGGTGTCGCCGCTGAGCACGGCGCTGCGCCCCTTGTAGTCGAACCGGTAGCCGACGGCCGGCTCGATGGGATCGTGATCGACCCGGAAGGCAGTGATCTTCAGATCGGGCTCATCGAGGATGACCAGGCTGGTTTCCCCGTCGGGGATCGCGAAGGGGCGCGGCGTCGCGCCATAGCCGGCCGGCGGGGTGACGTCCGGCCCGTGGTGGGCGATCCGGTAGCCTCGGTCGAGGCTGTAGGCCTGGGCGAAGCCGGCCAGCACGGTCTCGACGCCGGGCGGGCCATAGACCGGGGTCGGGGCGGCGGCAGAACTGGACGCCCAGCGCTGCATCAGGAGCTCGCCGAGCCCGTCCATGTGGTCGGAGTGGAAGTGGGTGAGCAGGATGGCCTCCACCCGAGCGGGCGGCAGGCTCATCAGGGTCAGGTTGCGGCTGGCGCCGGAGCCTGCGTCGACGATGAACAGGCGCTGGCCAGCCACCACCGCCGTGCAGGGACCGCCCCGGCTGACGTCAGGCATGGGCGAACCGGCGCCGCACAGGGCCACATGCAGGCCGTCCGGCAGGTCGGCCAGGGGATTGCTCGCCATGTTGCGGGCCATCACCCGGTCCATGAGGGCGAGCGCCAGAGGCCCGCGCGCGAACCACAGTCCTCCCCCCGCGATCAGGACGAGGGCCAGAAGGATCAGGGTGAGCTTGGCAGGCCAGCGCATGGCGAGGCTCCGGGTCTGGGTCTTGAGCTGGGGTCAGCCAGGTTCGGGCGCGGCCGGGACCCGCAGGACGGTGCGAAACCCCACATGGGAGGCCCCGCTGTCATGGGGTCCGGGCGCCCGGGCGGCAGGTCGATAGCGGAAGCAGAAATTGTCGGCGCATAGGAAGGAGCCGCCCTTGATCACATGCTTGGGCTGGCCGGGTTCGTCCGGGTCCCGGGACATGGCCCGGGATGGTCCGCCCTGTTCCAGCACCGCGGCGGGCGCCAGGCCCGGCCGGTACCAGTCGGAGGTCCACTCCCAGACATTGCCGGTGATGTCGTAGAGGCCGTGGCCATTGGCCGGGAAGCAGCCTACGGGGGCGGCGCGGGCCTTGTGGCCGTCATCGCCGGTGTCGGCCACGGGGAAGACCCCCTGCCAGGTATTGGCGAGCGGCTGGTCCTTCGGCGCCGGATCATCGCCCCAGGCGTAGCGGGCGCCGGCGAGACCCCCGCGGGCGGCATATTCCCACTCGGCTTCGGTGGGCAGGTCACGGCCCAGCCACCGGGCGTAGGCCAGGGCGTCCTCCCAGCCGATATGGACGACGGGCCAGGTCTCCTTGCCCTTGATCGAGCTCCCCGGACCCTCGGGATGGCGCCAGTCGGCGCCGGGAATGATCCGCCACCAGGCCGCCGGATTTCCGCCCGCCGCGCCGGCGCCGACGAACACCAGGGAGGCCGGCTGTCGCTCAGCGGCGGACAGGCCCGGATAGGCCGCCTCCGGCAAGGCGCGCTCGGCCTGGGTCACATGACCGGTGGCTTCGACGAAACGGGCGAAGGCCGCATTGGTCACCTCGGTCTGGTCGATCCAGAAGTCCCCCACCCGCACCTGCCGCGGGGGCCCCTCCTCGGGATGCTCAGGCGACGCGCCCATGGCGAAGACGCCGCCGGTCAGGCGCACCATGCCGGCGGTGGGATTGTCCGGATCCGGCAGGGGCAGGTCGGACTGGCAGGCCTGGGGCGCCGCCGCCGTCGGGCCGCAGCCGCTCAGCAGGCCAAGGATCGTCAGACTGAGACTCAGAACCAGGGGGCGTCCCACGCCCTGTCTCGTCCGCCCGCAGCCCCGCCTCACCCGCGCCTCCCCAGAGCCTTGCGCTCTTCGCAACTATTGGCATAGTTCGTGCTGAAATCAAGCGGAGCTGACCCATGCCCGACCGCCCGCCAATCGCCCTCTCCGGCTCGCCCGGCTCGCCCTATACCCGCAAGATGCTGGCCCTGCTGCGGTACCGGCGCATTCCCTACCGCTATCTGATGGCCAATAGCGGCGCGGTGGCCGACCTGCCCCAGCCCAGGGTGCGGCTGCTGCCCACCTTCTACCTGCCCGACGAGACCGGCGCCTTGCAGGCGGTCACGGATTCCACGCCGCTGATCCGCCGCCTGGAGCGGGAGGTCGAGGGCCGTTCCGTCATTCCGACAGATCCGGCGCTGGCCTTCCTCGATGAGCTGATCGAGGACTATGCGGACGAATGGCTGACCAAGGCCATGTTCCACTATCGCTGGGCCTATGCCGAGGACATCGAGCGGGCGGCCCGCATCCTGCCGGCCTGGTCGGGCCTGTCGCTCCCCGATGAGTCCCTCGCCCAGCGGGGGGAAGTGTTCAGTCGGCGGCAGATCGACCGGCTCTATGTGGTCGGCTCCAACCCCGTCACCGGGCCGGTGATCGAGGCCAGCTACCGCCGCTTCCTGGAGGTCTTCGAGGCCCACCTGACCCGCCAGCCCTATCTGCTGGGAGGCAGGCCCGGGGCCAGCGATTTCGCCGTCTATGGTCAGCTGACCCAGCTCGCCCAGTTCGACCCCACGCCCATGGCCCTCACCCTGAAGATCGCCCCCCGGGTCTTCGCCTGGGTGAGCCTGATGGAGGACGCTTCGGGCCTGGAGCCACAGCCCGGGGACTGGACGCCCCTGGCCGAGCAGCCGGGGACCCTGGCGGCCCTGCTGGCGGAGATGGGCCGGGTCTATGCCCCGGTCATGCTGGCCAATGCGCAGGCCCTGGCGAGGGGCGCGGCCGAAGTGCGCACGGAGGTCGATGGTCTGGCCTGGACCCAGTCGCCCTTTCCCTATCAGGGCAAGTGCCTGCAATGGCTGCGCGCTTCCTATGCGAACCTGGGGTCCGACGCCCGAAGCGCTGTCGATCCGCTGCTACGGCAAGGCGGTCTGGCGGCGATTTTCACCTGACCTCTGGCGCCCGCCCGCGCTGCGTTCTAATCACCGACCTATGATCGGGCAGAGCATCCCAGCGTGAACGCGCCCCGCGCCGTAAAGGTCGAGGTTTCAAACCCACCCCCTGTCGCGCCAGAGGCCGACGGCCGGCGTCGGCGCTCGCAGGACAGCCGCGCCAGAATCGTCCAGGCCATGCTGGAGCTGGTGCATGCGGGCGAGACCTCGCCGGCCGCTGAACTGGTGGCCGACCGGGCGAAGGTCGGCCTGCGCACCGTCTTCCGGCACTTCAACGATATGGACAGTCTCTACCGCGAGATGTCCGCGGTGATCGAGGCCGAACTGCAGGGGATCATCAGCCAGCCCTTCAAGAGCGCCGACTGGCGTGGCCGGATGGTTGAACTCGTTCAGCGCCGGGCCGGCGTCTATGAGCGGATCGCCCCGTTCCGACGGGCCGGCGACATCCACCGGCAGCGCTCCCAGGTCCTGGCCGCCGACCATGCCCGTTTCGTCGCCCTGGGCCGCGAAATTCTGCGCCGCGAGTCACCCCCTGAGCTCCTGCGGGACAAGGCGCGGTTCGAGGCCCTGGACATGCTGCTCAGCTTCGACGCCTGGAACCGGCTGCGGCGGGACCAGGGCCTCTCGCCGCGTCGCGCGGTGGAGGCCCTGGAGATCGCCGTATCGAGCCTGATCGAGGCCGACTGAGGGTCAGGCCCGACCCTGGCTCTTAGAAGCTCGCACGCACCCCGGCCATGACCAGACGCGGCGCGCCCGGCCGAGCGCCGGCCGGCGAGAAGGAGACATTGTAGGTCTCATCGGCCACATTCTGCACCGTGGCGAACAGGGCGAAGTTGGGGGTCACCGCATACTCCGCGGCCAGGTCGATCACCAGGCGCTCGTCGATCTTGTCGCTGGCGGCGATCGGGCCGGAACCGGCCGTCTCGCGGGCCTCCGACACCCAGTTAAAGCCGCTGGTCAGCTTCAGGCGCTCGAGTTCCAGCCCAACGGTCAGGTTCAGCTGATGCTCCGGCAGATAGGGCAGTTCGTCCCCGGCGTTGACGGCGCCCCAGGGGCCATAGGCGCTGACGAAGCTCGATTTGAACTCCGCGTCAGTGAAGGTGTAGGCCAGCGACACCGGGATGGCGAAGCCATTGACGGCCAGGTCGGCGAAGGTGTGGGAGGCGGCGACCTCCAGGCCTCGGACCTCGACGGCGCCGCCATCGAACTGGTCGCCGATGTTGCAGCCAGCCCCGGTGGAGGCCGTGCAGGTCCCCACCAGATTGTCATAGTCATTGAAGAAGGCGATGGCCTCGGCCTGCCATCCGCCGCGGCCCCAACGCACGCCGGCCTCATAGGACCAGCTGGTCTCCGCATCTGAGGTCGAGCCTGGCCCCGGATTGGCGAAGCCACGGTGGGCGCCGGCGATCAACAGGAACTCCGGGTTCAGCCGCCACGCCGCCGACACCCCTGGGATCCAGACATCCACATTCGAGTGGATCACCCGGGTCTGCGTGGTCCGCGCCGGATCGGTCAGGGCCCAGTCGGTGCGCTTCAGGCGGATGGTCTCGTAGCGCAGGCCCGGCGTTATCGTAAGGGCGCCGAAGCCCATCTCGTCGCGCAGGAAGAAGGCCCAGGCCTTGGCCTCGCCCAGGCGGTTCTCCTGGCTGCCCGGCGCGCCGGCCGAGGCCAGCACCATCCGGCCATTGACCATGGTGTAGCGGTCGTCCTGCTGGAAACGGTCTTCCTCATCGCGGTGATGGCGGACGGAGAATTCCAGCCCGTGATCCACGGCGCCGGTCTGGAAATCCACCGCCACGACGCTCTGCACGCCGCTGGCGGAGTACTGCCGATTATTGTTGCGCACCCGCAGGGCGCCGGCCCGGCCGGTGACGCCCGGGGCGCCGATCAGGTCGGCCATCTGCACCGCATTGGCGGTGGGATTTCCCACCACATTGCTGATGCTCACCCAGCCGGTGTTGGCGGTGTTGCGGACGTCGTTGAGCTTGTACCAGGCCCGCGCCGTCTCATGGTGATAGGCCAGCGTCGTCAGGCTCACATTGGGCGAGATCTGGAAGCGATGAGTCAGCTGGAAGGTCTCGTGGTCGACATTCATCACATCGGCCCCGCTACCATTGTAGCGGCGATAGGGGTCAGCGTTGAAGTCGGCCAGGGTCAGGCCGAGATAGGTCTCGTGGCTGGTCTCGTCATAGCGCTGGTACTTGGCCTCCAGCTGATGACGACCGTCGGTGGACCGCAGGCCCAGCTTGACCAGGCCGTCGTTGATTTCGAACCCGGTGTCGCCGCCAGCGTCAATAACCTTGAAGCCGTCAGACGATTCATAGAGTCCCTCGATGAGGCCGCCGATCTCCCAGCCGCCTCCGAGGGCCGCCCAACCGCCCACCGAGCCCAGGGCGCGGCGTCCGCCATACTCGCCGGCCAGCAGATCAAGCCGCCCCGACAGATCGCCGGGCGAAACGTCCGGAATGGGCGTGGAGAACAGGTTCAGCGCCCCGCCCACGGTCAGCGGGCCATATTTGATGGCCGCCGGGCCCTTGCTGACCTCGACAGCTGAAATCCGGGTCATGCGCGGGAAGTAGTAGGCGGCCGGGGCGGCGTAGGGGGCCGGCGCGATCAGCACCCCGTCTTCCATCACCGTGATCCGGCCATTGCGATCGGTGCCCGACCCGCGGATGCCGATATTGGGGCGAAGGCCGAAACCCTCCTCCTCCTGCAGATAGAGGCCCGGCGCCTGGCGCAGCACGCGGTTCACATCGCTATAGGCGAAGGTCTCCAGTTGCTCAGAATCGATCACCTGCACGGAACCGCCGATCTCCCGAGGGTCGGTCTTCGAGCCTGTCACCAGGACCGCATCCAGCAGCGGCGCCGCCGCGTCGTCCAACAGCTCGGCCTGGACCGGTGCGGCGATGGCGGTCGCAAGGGCGGAGACGGCGACGCCACACAGGATGGCGGTCAGACGAGATGCAGGCATGGATTCCCCCAGCAGCGAATAAGAACAATTCTCATTCGCCCTAGCGAATAGCGGCCAGTCATGCAAGCAATTCGCATTCTCTTGTTATGTTTGAAGCGTCCGAGGCGTCACGGCCCGGCGCGACATTGCGCCGCAGCCACAGTCCCCACGGGGCGGAAAGGTCGCCCGTTCCAGAGGGTTGGCAGATTCGAGGTCCGCGCCCCCGCCGCCGGGTGACGCCACGGCGACGGCTGTATTGACCGGCCGTTTACCCTGTCGAGGCATGCCAAACTTCGCCACTCCCAACAGGAATCCGCCGCGTGACCCTGACCAAGCTCAACACGATCTCCGCCAAGTTGTTGTTCGCCGCGGGCTTGACCATCGGTCTGCTGTTGCTGATCGCCGCGATCATTCTCTCCCAGCAGGTCCACGCCACCACCTCACGCCTGTCGTCGGACTATGCCCACGCCGTCGGGGAGAGTGTCGGCCAGAGCATCGCAGGCGACATCGGCGCTGCGCAGACAGCGGCCACGTCCCTGGCGGGATCGATCGGCGCGCTCCACGAAACCGGCCTGCGCGACCGCACCACCTTCACTCGGCTGATCCGGGACTACGCCATGTCGTCCGATCTGGTGATGGGCAGCTGGTTTGTCGCGGCGCCTGCCGGGTGGGACGGACGCGACAGCGAGTTCGCCGGCCAGGGTGAGAGCGGTTCGAACAGCGCTGGCCGCTTCGAGCCCTATTGGGTGATGGTTGATGGCGCGCTGAAGATCGACCCGCTGGATGACGGCCTTCCCTATGAAGAGCCGTTCTACAGGCTGGCCGCCGCCAGCAAGAAAAGCGCGATCACCGAACCCTATCTCTATCCGGTGGACGGCAAGGACGTCCTCATGACGTCGATCACGGCGCCGGTGTTTTCCAATGGAACCCTCATCGGCGTGGCGGGTGTCGACGTGGCGCTGGACGCCTATTCGGCTGAGCTGACCGAGATCCAGCCGCTGGGGGATGGCTCGGTGGGCCTGCTTTCGGCCTCGGGACTCTGGGTGGCCCATGCCGACGGAACCCGACGGGGCCAGGCCTATGATGAGGTCGCCGCCGAAGAGATGCGCGCCGCCCTCGCCAAGGGGGAAGACCTCAGCCTGAAGGGCGTCAAGATCGGCGAGGTCTCTGTCGACCGCATCCTGCTGCCTGTGGAGCTGACCCAGTCAAACACCAGCTGGGCGGTTGTTGTCGACGTGCCGCAGGCGACCATCGCCGCGCCCGCGCGAGCGCTGGTGATAGGTCTTCTGACCGGCGGCCTACTGCTCACCGGGCTGGTGCTGGCGGGCCTCTGGTTCGCCGCCACCCGGATCGTCGCCCAGCCCCTGGGTCGACTGACGCGGAACGTCGCTCAGCTGCGGAACGGTCAGTATGACGCCGACATCGATGGCGTCGGCGGCAAGGACGAGGTGGGCGAGATCGCCCGCGCCCTGGACGCCTTCCGCCATGACCTGGCCGATGGACAGGTGGCCCGGCGCGAACAGGAACAGCTGCGGGTGCAGGCCGAGGCCGACCGCCAACGCAATGCTGAAAGCCAGCAGCGGGCCGCCGCCGAACAGGCTGTGGTGGTCGAGGCCTTGGAGAGCGCCCTGTCGCGGCTGTCCGACGGGGATTTGACCGCCCGGGTCCAGGCCGACTTCGCCCCGGAATATGAAAAGCTAAAGGTCGACTTCAACGCCGCCATGGGCAAGCTGCAGGCCGCCATGCAAGGGGTCGTGGCCAACACCTCGGCCATCACCTCCGGCGCCCAGGAGATCAGCCAGGCGGCCGATGATCTGTCCCGGCGCACCGAGCAGCAGGCTGCCAGCCTGGAGGAGACCGCCGCGGCCCTTGACGAGATCACCGCGACGGTGCGCAAGACCGCCGCAGGCGCTCAGCACGCCAGCACCGTGGTCAGCCAGGCCCGCGCCGACGCCCGTGAAAGCGGCCTGATCGTCGGCGACGCCGTGGGCGCCATGAGCGAGATCGAGCGGTCCTCCAACCAGATCGGCCAGATCATCGGCGTCATTGATGAGATCGCCTTCCAGACCAACCTCCTGGCCCTGAACGCCGGCGTCGAGGCCGCCCGAGCCGGCGACGCCGGCCGCGGCTTCGCCGTCGTCGCCTCCGAGGTCCGGGCCCTGGCCCAGCGCTCGGCTGAGGCCGCCAAGGAGATCAAGTCCCTGATCGGCGCCTCCACCGCCCAGGTGGCCGGCGGCGTTGAGCTGGTTGGTCGCACCGGCGAGGCCCTGCAGCGGATCGTCGCCCAGGTGGGCGAGATCACCCAGATCGTCGACGAGATCGCCGCCTCGTCCAACGAGCAGGCCACCGGCCTCCACGAGGTGAATGCCGCCGTCAATCAGATGGATCAGGTGACCCAGCAGAACGCGGCCATGGTCGAGCAGTCCACCGCTGCCAGCCACGCCCTGGCGAGGGAGGCCGCAGAGCTGGCGCGGCTGATGGGCCAGTTCCGCACCGGCGGCCCCGAGGCCGGCGTCAACGGCGCCCGGGCTCAGCAGGCCCGTCTGGCCCAGGCCCTGGGCGGCGAGCGCCGCCGGGCCTGAGCCTTGGGGTGAGCGGCTGCCCTTAGGGCGCGGTCGCCGCTTCGCGCACCGCGCTCAGGAAGGCCGAGCGGGCGAGCGAGAGGTCCCGGCCGGTGGCCCGGGGCCAGGCGGAGTTGATGACGATGACCAGGCCGTCGTCACGATAGGTGGTGATCGACTGGCCGAAGATGCCCGAGGCCTGATAGGCGCCGTCTTGGTTCATCCACCAGAAATAGCCGTAGCCGGCCTCGCCATTGTCGATCTGGGCGCTGGTGGCCTGCGCCACCCAGCCCTCGGGAACCACCGCCGTGCCGCCCGCCATGCCGCCTTCCAGCATGAACTGCCCCACCCGGCCGTAGTCGCGCAGCGTCATGGAGATGCAGCAGCCGCCCCGCTCCAGGCCCGAGGGATCGAGCATCCAGATGGCGTCTCGCTCCATGCCGTAGGGCTTCCAGATCTTCTCCGAGGCGTAGGCCGACAGGCTCTTTCCGGTGGCGTTGGCCACCAGCACGCCAGCCAGGTCGGTCTCGCCGGTGTTGTAGTTGAACACCGCGCCCGGCGTATTTTCCCGCGGCAGCTTGCGCATATAGCTGACCATGGCGTTCATTCCGGGCTCGGCGGGCGCAGCGCCGGCGTTGGCGACGTCGGACTTGGGGTCGGTATAGTCCTCGTTCCACTTCACGCCCGAGCTCATCATCAGGAGCTGGCGCACGGTGACCCCGTCATAGCCCGAGCCCTTCAGCTCGGGGATGTAGTCGGTGACGGGCGCGTTCAGGCCCGCGATCTTGCCGTCCTGGATGGCCGCGCCCACCAGGGTCGAGGTCAGGGACTTGGCCACCGAGAACGAGGTCCAGCGGTCCGCCGGCTGGCGGCCCATCCCGTAGCGCTCCAGCAGGATCTGGCCGTCCTTCAGCACCAGGACGCCGGAGACGTTGAAGGCCTCCATGTAGGACGACACCGTCCAGCTCTTGCCCTCATGCTCGAAGGTGGGATCGATCTGGCGGTCGGCCATCACCAGCGGCCGGACGGCCTCGCCCCGCTCGATGGTGTTGACCCGGAAGACGTCCTCGATGGTGCGGTAGCCGCGGCTTTGCAGCTCCGGCGACCACATGAGGAAGTTGGGCGTGGCCGGGTCCAGCGGCACCTGGGCCAGGGCCGGTGTGGCGATGAGGCCTGCGGCGGCCACGGCGCCGGCGAGGGCGGCTTTGCGGATCAGGGGGCGAGTCATGGAGCGTTTCCCGTTGTTGTTTTGCGGCCAAGCTAGCCCATTGCGCGGCCGCCGCCAGGGACCTGAACGCATGACGTCGGGGCAGCCTGCCGTGCGGCTGGCGGGACGTCGCCAAGCGATGCTATCCCAGGGGCCAATCAGAACGCTGAAGCAAAACCCTGGGGAGACACGTCATGGGCCGCAAACGCCTGGGCCGCAGCGCCATCGTGGTGTCGGACATCTGCATGGGCACCATGACCTTCGGCGGCCAGGCCGACGAGGCCATGGCCCACCGCATCCTGGACAAGTCCTTCGAGGCCGGGATCAACTTCTACGATACGGCCGAGAACTATCCCGTGCCCCCCAGCCCCGAATGGGCCGGCCGCACCGAGGAAATCTTCGGCCGCTGGCTGAAGACCAAGAACCGCGACGCCGTCATCATCGCCACCAAGGTCTGCGGGCCGAGCCACGGCTGGATCAAGGGCTCTATGCGGGCCGGCATGACCGCGCTCGACCGCCACAACATCACCCGCGCCATCGAGGGCAGCCTGACCCGCATGGATGTGGACTATGTGGACCTCTACCAGACCCACTGGCCCGACCATGGGACCGGCTATGAGGAGACCCTGCGGACCCTCGATGACCTGGTCCAGGCCGGCAAGGTGCGCATCATCGGCTGCTCCAACGAAACCAGCTGGGGCCTGACCAAATCGGTGGCCGTGGCCGAGCGCGAGGGCACGGTGCGCTATGAGACCATCCAGAACAATTTCAGCCTGAACAACCGCCGGTTCGAAGACGAGCTGGCCCAGGCCTGCCGCCAGGAGGGCGTCAGCCTGATCCCCTATTCGCCCCTGGCCGGCGGGGTGCTGTCAGGCAAGTACAAGGACGGCGCGCGGCCGCAGGGCGCGCGCTTCTCCAACTATCTGAACCTGGGCGGACGCCAGGCGGCCATGGCCAGGCGCTTCGTCAACGACAAGACCCTGGAGGCCACCGACCGCTTCGCCGCCATCGCCGCTGAGGCCGGCATCTCGCTGGTCACGCTGGCGACGGCCTGGAGCAAGCAGCACGACTTCGTCGCCTCCACCATCGTCGGCGCCACCCACGAAGACCAGCTCCCCGACATCCTGGCCGCCATGGACCTGACCCTGAGCGACGAGGTGATGAAGGCCATCGACAAGGTGTCGAAGGAGATTCTGTACCCGATGGGGTGAGGGGGGCTGGGCGCTCAGCCTCTGCGGAGCGCCGCGCCCCAGATGGCCAGATTGAAGGCGAACTGGCCCGGCTCCGTGGCCTCCACCCTGATGGCGATGGGCACCATGCAGGGGCCGACGTGCTCGGGGATCGCGGTGTATTGGGTGACAACGCCGTCGATGATCAGGGGCCGGATTATGTTCATGTCGGTGCGAGACTTCAGCTCCTCCACGAAGGGCGGAACATAAACAATGTTCTCAGGCACGTGGGGACCGCCGAACTCCTCCGGCAGCAGCAGGAGCTCGACCAGCACGCCCTCCTCCACCAGCGCCTTGGCCTTAGCGGGTGAGTCCACATAGGACCAGTCGGGGCCGATGGGTTCTCCCGGACCCGGCTCATAGCCCGCTTCTCGGAGAAGCTGGTCGGCCAACGCCTTGACCTCGCGCCCCGCCGGCGTGGCCGGGCCGAACCATCGGCGGAGGCTTGACATAACACCGTTCAAGGCCCGTCCCTTTCTGCCGCTGGATCATGGGCGGCCATGCCGAGCATGGCGCACGCTGCCTGCTCACTAACGTCAAGACGCACACAAAAGGCAGGGCGAAAACCAGGACGCTCGACCGGCAAGCCAAAAGTTCTTATTTTGTTCTTTTTGAAAACCCATACCCGTGAGAATATGGCGTGTCAACGTGAGCGAGGAAAACGCCATGACACAAAGAGCTGGGGGCGGCTCCAATTCGCGATTCCGATTTGGCTCGCCGCTGATGAGCGTGAGTAGCTACTCGCTTCGTCAACCCGGAACGCCAAGCTCAAAAAATTATCTCTTCTACCCTTCCATTCTGGAGAGCGTACGACAACGCCTAAAAGCGCCCCAACCGCGTCAAATACCGACAGTTACAATCGGCGACTCCCTCTTTTATGGGGCAGATACTGACGATTCAACAGTATTGGTCCCGCTACAGGAGGTTCGCCCATGGTCGCCGTCAGATGATGCCCGGCGAAGACGCGATGCCGAGCGGTTCGCAATACAGACTCACGCGCAAATCG
>NZ_JAUSBZ010000096.1 GCF_030651755.1 Phenylobacterium sp.
CGCGGCCAATGGCCAGCAGGCGGCGGTCCTGGTGGTCAAAGGCGAGCACGGCGCGATAGAGGCCGACGGCCAGGTGCGGCCAGGCCGGGTGGCTCGCCAGCGCCAGCCCCTGAGCCCTGGCGCCGAGCTCATAGGCGGCCAGGCCCGCGACGCCCCCCTGGAAGGGAGGCCCATCCGCCAGCACCTCCCCTTCGGGGATCAGGTCCGCCAGAGCCCGGAAGGGATCAACCTCCTCGCGCGCCTCGACAACCAGAACCCGGTGCGGCCGGGCGGCCAGATAGGACCAGCGTCCCCGGCCGCCGCCGCCGCCCGACAAAAGGCAGAGGCTCCAGGCCTCCTCAGCCAGGGCCGACAGGACCTGGGCCGGCTCGCGCCAAGGCGCTTCGATCTGGGCGACACGACGCATCAGCGCGCCATAGCCCCCTATGGCGCGGCTGGAAAGCGATCAGGCGGCGAGGGCGGCGTCGGCGGCGGCCAGGGCCGCATCCTTGGCGCCCTTGAACCCCTGGACGGCCAGGGCCTCGGCCAGGGCCGTCAGGCACAGACGCACATGCCAGGGGGTCGCCGAGGCGCCCATCAGGCCAATCCGCCAGACCTTGCCCTTGAGGGGGCCAAGCCCGGCCCCGATCTCCAGGTTCCAGTGCTCCAGCACATGGTTGCGCACGGCCGCCTCGTCGACGCCCTCGGGGATCTTCACCGTATTGAGCTGGGGCAGGCGATGGGCCGGCGCCACCAGCATCTCCAGACCCAGGGCCTCAAGCCCGGCCACCAGGGACTCATGCATCCGCGCATGGCGGACAAAGGCGGCCTGCTGGCCCTCCTCGAACAGCACCACCAGGGATTCGTGCAGACCATAGAGGGCGTTGATCGGGGCGGTGTGGTGATAGGTCCGGCCGCCCTCCCCGCCCCAGTAGCTCATCAGCAGGCCGATATCGTAGAGCCAGTTGCGGGGCTTCTCCTTGCGCGCGGCGATGGCCTCCACCGCCCGCTTGGAAAACGCCACCGGCGACAGGCCAGGGGGCGCCGAGAGGCACTTCTGGGTCCCGGAATAGAGGACATCGGCGTCCCAGGCCGCCGCATCGACGGCGATCCCCCCCAGGGAGGTCACGCAATCGACGATGGACAGGGCGCCATGCTTGCGGGCCAGGGCGCACAGGCTGGCCGCATCGCTACGGACCCCGGTGGAGGTTTCGGCATGGACAAAAGCCAGCACCTTGGCCTGACGGCCAGATAGCGCCGCCTCCACCTTGTCGAGGCTGACCGGCGTCCCCCATTCGTCCTCGACCACCACCACCTCGGCGCCGGCCCGCCCGGCCATGTCGACCATCCGCGTGCCGAACACGCCGTTGACGCAGACCACCGCCAGATCACCCGGCTCCAGCAGATTCATCAGCGCCGCCTCCATGCCCGCCGTTCCCGGCGCCGGCAGGGGCACGCAGATGTGATCAGGGGCGTTGAACAGGCGGGACAGGGCGGACTTGATCTCTTCCATCAGCCCCTGGAAAGCCGGGTCCAGATGGCCGATCGTGGGCCGCGCAAGGGCCGACAGCACCCGGGGACTCACATCGGACGGGCCGGGGCCCATGAGGATTCGGCGGGGGGGTTGAAAGCTCTGCATGGCGCCCTCTGATCTTGCAGCCCAATTTCACAGCGAGGTGATTAGGCCGAGACGGCGCCTGAGCGCAAACCTTGTCACTGAACCTTGTCGGAGGTTCAGCCCCTGGAAGACGTCCGGCGCAGACTTGGAGGTCAGCGCCGGACGTCGGGTCTCTCCGAAATCCCACCCTTTGTATGGTCGTATTCCCTCGGGAAGCTCTTGCGCCACTGGGCCCAGAGCTGTGATCTCGGCCGTGGGTATCGATCGGTCAGGAACCGTGCGCCGACCACCCGGTCGGTGCGGAAATTCCGAAAATCAGCGCGCAGCTCACACCAGGCGCAGATGACCCGCACCGTATCGAAATAGCCTACCGTCACCGGCCAGATCACCCGGGCGGTGACCGTCCCGCCTTCATCACGATAATCGAGGGCGACCTTGCGTTCCTCCCGCAGGGCCGCACGCAGCTGGGACATGTCCAGGGCGTCGCAGGCCGCGTCAGGCCGGCGCGAGGCGGTGAGCGGCGAGGAGCTGATGAAGGGGCGCAGGTTTTCCGGGATCACCTGGGCGATCTTGGCCACCAGATCATGGGCCGCCCGGGCCAGGTCGGGGTCGCCCCGGCTGCTGACCCATTGGGCGCCGAGCAGGGTCGCCTCCAGCTCCTCGGCCGTCAGCATCAGCGGCGGCATGTCGAACCCGTCGTCCAGCACATAGCCGACCCCGGCTTCGCCCCGGATCGGCACCCGCTGAGCGATCAGGTCGGCCATGTCCCGGTAGAGGGTCCGAAGGGAGACCTCCAGCTCCTGGGCCAGGGCTGCGCCGGTCACCGGCCGGCGGCCGCGGCGAAGGATCTGGATGATCTGGAACAGGCGATCGGCGCGGCGCATCACCGTCCTCCATAGGCTCGCTTGTCTGCTGACAAGACGCTGACAGGAGGCCCTCCTTATCACGGTCTGGATCGCGCAAGGAGGACCCCATGATCACGCTCTATGGCTTTGGCCCCGCCTTTGGCCTGCCCGACCCCAGCCCCTATGTGATGAAGACCGAAACCCAGCTGAAGATGGCCGGCCTCGGCTATCTGAAGGTCGACGGCGACCTGGAAAAGGCGCCCAAGGGCAAGCTGCCCTATCTGGACGACGGCGGCCTGGTGGTGGCCGATTCCACCTTCATCCGCCAGCACATCGAAGAGGCCTATGGGATCGACTTTGATGAGGGCCTGTCGCCCGAGCAGCGCGCGGTCGCCTGGGCCGCCGAGCGGATGATCGAGGACCACCTGGGCTGGGCGCTCGGCTATTGCCGCTGGCTAATCCCCGAGAACTTCGCCATTGGACCGGCTCACTTCTTTGACGACATCCCCGAGCCCGGCCGCGAGCAGGTCCGCCAGGAGGTCCTGGGCGAAGTTCGCCACGCCATGACCGCCCAAGGCGTGGCCCGGCACAGCCTAGCGGAGATCACCGCCCTGGCCGACCGCTCCCTGGGCGCGCTATCCGTCCTGCTGGGTGACAAGCCCTATCTGATGGGCGAGCGGCCGGCCGGCGTGGACGCCACCGCCCTGAGCTTCCTGGCCGGCCTCTATTGTCCGGTCTTCGCCTCTCCGGTCCGGGAGGCCGCCTTGGCCTATCCCAACCTCGTGGCCTATGCCGAGCGCCTTATGCGGCTCTTCTTCCCGCAGCACACGCCCCAGGCCATGGACGCCGCCTAGGCCAGAATTCGGGCGCTGATCGCCTCGCGCATGTCACGGTCAATCCCCAGCGCCTGCTCCAGATAGCCGTCCAGCGAGCCGCACTGGTCGCGCATGACGGCGAAGGCCGCCTGCAGATATTCTGGATGAACGCTGAGCGCCGTGCGCACCGCCTCCTCGGTGGGCGCGCGGCCGGCGTGTTCGGCGACGAACTCCATCATGAAGGGAATCCGGCGCTGAATCCGGGTCTCGTCATTGGTCAGCAGATAGTCGGCGATCAGGTCGTCGTCGTGGACGCCGGCCATGTGGTGGGTGAGCGCGCACAGCATGCCGGTGCGGTCCTTGCCCGCCACGCAATGCACCAAAACTGCGCCTTCAGAGGCCGAAAGGGCGCGGAAATAGCGCGAAAACAGGTCCAAATGACGGGCTTCAAAGGGGGCTTCCCGGTAGAATCTGACCCCATCGGCCCGGAAGAAGTCGGCGCTGATATCGGAATCCTTCAGCGCCGCCAGCCAAGGGTCCCCGGGCTCTCCCAGATCGTTCTCGATCACATGGGCCATGAAACCCTCAGGCCGCGGCGACGGCTCCCGAGCCCGTTCGGCTGGGCGACGCAGGTCCACCACCACCGACAGGCCCAGCTCCCGCAGGCGGGCGAGATCGGCTGGCGTGGCGCGGCCATGATTGGCCGAGCGATAGAGGACGCCAGAGCGCAGGCCCCGACCACAGGCGGTGTCGTAACCGCCAAAGTCGCGGAAATTCTCGATGCCTTCGAAGTCCATATGTCGTTGCATCGGCAGGCTCTAAACCCGGCGGCCGGCGAAATCCAGGGCCTGGACGAAGGCGCGGCGGCGCCACAGGTTGATCTTATGACAGAGCCCCAGACCACCCGATTCCAGAGCTTCGACGGCGTCGAGATCGCCGTCCATACCGCCGGCGCTGGCCGCCCGGTCGTGCTGCTGCATGGCTTCTTCTCCAGCGGCCAGCAGAACTGGTTCCTGCCGGGACATGCGGAACGCCTGGTCGCCGCAGGCTTCCAGGTGATTGCCCCTGACCTGCGCGGCCATGGGGAGTCCGGCGCGCCGGTGGAAGCCGAGGCCTGGCCGCAGGATGTGCTGGCCAGGGACCAGGCCGCGCTCATCGCCCATCTTGGCCTGAGCGACTTTGATCTGGTCGGCTATTCGCTCGGCGCGCGGACCTCGGTGCGCGCGGTGATCGGCGGCCTTCGCCCCCGTCGGATGGCCCTGGGCGGCATGGGCGCCTCAGGGGTCATGGCGGCCGGCGCCCGGGCGGCCATGTTCGAAGACTCCATCCGCAACGGAGCGAACGCCCGGGACCCCCGGGCCGGCAAGTTCATCCAGGCCCTGATGGCCGAGATGGGCCTCAATCCGCAGGCCATGCTCGGCGTGCTGGCCGCCTTCCAGGAAACGACCGAAGGGCAGATCCGGGCGATCCCCACGCCGACCCTGGTGGTCTGCGGCGAGGCTGATCGCGACAATGGCTCGCCCCACGAGCTGGTCGAGCTGTTGCCGCACGGCGAACTGGTCATCGTACCCGGCGACCACCGGGCCGCAGCCGCGACGCCTGAGCTGGGCGAGGCGGTCGTCCGGTTCCTGACGGCCTGAAGCCCCTTAGCGGAACGGCGGCTCGTCGAAGCTGCGCAGCTTGCGCGAGTGCAGGGCCGCCCCCTCCTCCCGCAGCAGGTCCAGGGTCGCCAGGCCGATCTGCAGGTGCTGGCCGATGGCCCGCTCATAGAAGGCGTTGGCCTGCCCCGGCAGCTTGATCTCCCCGTGCAGGGGCTTGTCGGACACGCAGAGCAGGGTCCCGTAGGGCACCCGGAACCGGTAGCCCTGAGCGGCGATGGTGGCGCTTTCCATATCGATGGCCACGGCCCGGGACTGGTTGAACCGGAGCGCCGACAGCGAATAGCGCAGCTCCCAGTTCCGGTCGTCGGTGGTCACCACCGTACCCGTCCGCAGCCGACGCTTGAGCAGATCGCCGGCCTCGCCAGTGACCCGTTCAGCGGCCCGGTTCATGGCCACCTGCACCTCGGCGATGGGCGGGATGGGGATTTCCGGCGGCAGGACGTCGTCCAGCACGTGGTCGTCGCGCAGATAGGCGTGGGCCAGCACGTAGTCGCCGATGGTCTGGCTGCCGCGCAGGCCGCCGCAATGGCCGATCATCAGCCACGCCTGGGGGCGCAGCACGGCCAGGTGGTCGGTGATCGTCTTGGCGTTGGAGGGGCCGACGCCGATATTGATCAGGGTGACCCCACGCCCGTCCTTGGCCATCAGGTGGTAGGCGGGCATCTGGTGGCGCCGCCAAGGGGCCTCGGCCACGACGAGTTCAGGGTTTTCCGTCTCCGCCGTCACCATCACCCGACCGGCCGCCGACAGCGCCGTATAGGGGCCGCCGGCCTTCAGCTGGGCGCAGGCCCAGGCGACGAACTCATCCACATAGCGGTGGTAGTTGGTGAACAGGATATAGGGCTGAACATGCTCGGCCGGCGCGCCGGTATAGTGGGCCAGTCGGGCCAGGGAGAAGTCGGTCCGCAGGCCATCGAACAGGGCCAGCGGCCGGGCCTCCTCCAGGGCGGGCGTCCAGAAGCCGTCGGCGATCTCGTCGCCGATATGGGCGAGCTCGGTGGTGGGGAAGTGCCGGGCGATCTCGCCGGCGCCCACATCGGCCTTGGCCAGGTCCACTGTGCCGTCCAGCACATAGGGGAACGGAATTTCCTGACTGGAGCGGCCCACCTCGACGGCGACATTGAAGTCGCCCATCAAAAGGGTCAGCTGCTCGACCAGATAGTCGCCGAACAGGTCCGGCCGCGTCACGGTGACCGCATAGTCTCCGGGCGCTGAAAGGCGGGCATAGGCCCTGGCCAGACGCGGAAAGGCCTCCCCGCGCGGCCAGCGGAGCCGCAGTTCCGGATAGGTGAAGGCGCCGCCGGCCCGCAGGGCGGGATCAGGGATTTCACCCTGGTCCAGGAAGCGTTGCAGGGCGCCCCGCAGGGCCTTGACGGAGGCCAGATATTCCTCGGTCAGCCGCGCGACGATGGCGGCGGGATCATTCGTCATTGTCATGGTCGATCATAGCGCCCCTGGTTGACGGTTTCGAGGGGGCAGAACGCACGCCGATCTTGCGCTGCTCCCTTCGGCCTCCCCATATCTGGCGCCTGGATCAATCGCTGAACACAAGATGCACAACCACCTGAGAACCTTCACCCTGCTGGCCGCCCTGACCGCCCTGTTCATGGGGATCGGCTTCATGATCGGCGGGGCCAGCGGCATGATGATCGCCCTGGTCTTCGCTGGCGGCATGAACCTGTTCAGCTACTGGAACTCCGACAAGATCCTTTTGAAGATGCATGGCGCCCAGCAGGTGGACGAGACCCACGGCGAGGCCCTGATCCGCAACTATGTCCGCGATGTCTATGACATGGCCGACGGCGCCGGCATGCCAAGGCCCAAGGTCTATGTGATGGCCACCGACCAGCCCAACGCCTTCGCCACGGGCCGCAATCCGCAGAACGCCGCGGTGGCCGCCACGCAGGGCCTGCTGCGGATGCTGGACCGGCGGGAAGTGCGCGGGGTGATGGCCCATGAGCTGGCCCATGTGAAAAACCGCGACACCCTGACCATGACGGTGACCGCCACCGTGGCCGGCGCCATCTCGGCCCTGGCCAATTTCGCGCTGTTCTTTGGCGGCAATGACCGGGAGCGTCCCGGCGGCATGATCGGGACCATCGCCCTGATGATCCTGGCGCCCATGGCCGCGGGCCTGGTGCAGATGGCCATCAGCCGGGGGCGGGAATATGAGGCCGATCGCGGCGGGGCCGAGATCTGCGGCGATCCTGAGGCCCTGGCCGACGCCCTGCAGAAGATCGAGCACTATGCCCGGGGCACGGTGAACCTGCCCGCCGAGCGCAATCCGGCCACCGGCCAGATGTTCATCATCAATCCCCTGTCGGGACGCGGGGCCGACAACCTGTTCTCCACCCATCCGGCGACCCCGAACCGGGTGAAGGCCCTGATGGAGATGGCCGGCAAGGTGGCTGCGCCCGTACAGCGGGCGGCCCGGGCCGTGGGCACGGCGGTGCCGGTTACGCGGCGCTCGAAGGGCGGTCCCTGGGGCTAGGGCATTACACGCGCTCGCCCTTGGACTTGAGCCCGACGGCCCCTACTCCGCCGGCAGGGTGTTGTCGGTGCGCTTGATGAGCAGGCGGTCGAACTCTGACCAGACTCCGGCGTCGCCGTGCCACTGGCCCTTGGTGGCGGCCTTGGAATATTCGGTGGAGCGGGCCTCGAAGAAATTGGCGTGCTCCACCCCTGACAGCATCGACTGCAGCCACGGCAGGGGGTTTTCCTTCACCCCATAGACCTCGGGCAGATGCAGCTGGCGCAGGCGCCAGTCGGCGATGAAGCGGATATAGGCCTTGATGTCGGCCGGCGTCATGCCCTGGACCTCGCCGGCCTCGAAGGCCAGGTCGATGAACTTGTCCTCCAGGCCCACCACGGTCTTGCAGCAGTCGACGATGTCGTCGGCCACCGACTTGGTGACCACCTTCGTCTCTGCGTTGAAGGCGTGATAGAGCCGGATGATCCCCTCGCAGTGCAGGCTTTCGTCGCGCACCGACCAGGAGACGATCTGGCCCATCCCCTTCATCTTGTTGTGGCGGGGGAAGTTCATCAGCATGGCGAAGCTGGCGAACAGCTGCAGGCCCTCGGTGAAACCGCCGAACATGGCCAGCGTGCGGGCGATGTCGGCGTTTGAATCGACGCCAAACTGCTGCATGTAGTCATGCTTGTCCCGCATCTCCTGGTAATCCAGGAAGGCGGTGAACTCGGAATCCGGCATGCCGATGGTTTCGAGCAGCAGGGCATAGGCCGCGATGTGGATCGTCTCCATGTTGGAGAACGAGGCCAGCATCATCTTCACCTCGGTGGGTTTGAACACCCGCCCGTAGCGCTCCATGTAGTTGTCGTTCACCTCGACGTCGGACTGGGTGAAGAAGCGGAAGATCTGCGTCAGCAGGGCCCGCTCCTTGTCGTTCAGCTTGGCCGCCCAATCCTTGACGTCCTCGCCCAGGGGCACCTCTTCGGGCATCCAGTGGACCTGCTGCTGCTTCTTCCAATAGTCGTAGGCCCAGGGGTATCGAAAGGGCTTGTACGCATAGGAAGGCGTCAGAAGGCCGGGCAGGGAGCTGTGGGCGGCGTCGGTCACGGCGAGACTTCCCCGAGTCTGGGATTGGGCTGGTGTCGGGGAAGACCATACCAGCGAACCGCCGGGTCGCTAAGGGGCAAACCGCCGCATGACCCCAAGATGTTGTGAATGGCGAGCGCTCGGCCACTAAATGCAGCGTGGCTGAGGTCTCAGCTGGAAGCCCTGCGGGACCCTAGTTCTGCGGCTTGATAGCGAAGGACAGGGCGAAGATCTGGTCGTTGCGGGTTTCCTGCCCCCAGATCATATGCTGGCCCTTCACCTCGCGGTGGACATAGCCCAGGGCGGCCTGGACCGGACCCTTGCGCCAGCCAACACCCACATGGGCGTCGCCGATCAGGGCGCTGGAGCGATCGGTGGACCAACCGGCCGGGTCCCATTCGCCCCCATTGCGCAGCATGTTCAGCCCGACAGCCCGGCCGCTGGCGGCGGCGAACACATACCAGCGCCCCGTCTGGCCGAAGGCCTGACCATCCCGAACGCCCATGGCGTTGAGGCGATCCTCAACCTCGTCATCCAAACGCTGGCCCAGACGCAACTGGGCGCCAGCCTCCGCCTGTCCGCCGCCGGCGCCAATGCCCAGCCCTGCATGGGGGGTGACATCCACGTCGTAGCCCGCGGCGGCGAATTGCATCGCCCGGGGCCAATTGCGCACCATGGTGACTTCATAGGCCTGGGCGTCGAACTCGGCCCGCTCAGGATTCAGCGGCAGGCCGCCTGGCCCCCGTAGTGGGCCGCCGACACTGATCCGCAGACTGTCGACCACCGCGCCGCCGCCGGACACCGCCAGGGGTGTCTCGCTCGTGCGCCAGCGCACCGGCCCCTGTCCGGCGACATAGGCCTCCTGGTCGATCAAGGTCTGGATCGGATCGGGGTCGGTGACGGTCCGTTGCGGCGCGAACGCCGCATCCATCAGGGCGTAGGCCGATTGGGTGAATTCGCCCTGTGTTCGCAACCGGTCGTCAGCGGCCGCACCCGAGGCGGCGCCAAGTCCCATTGCGATGACGAACCCAGCCGCGCGTTTCATTGATCCCTCTCCAGCCCCCGCCAATCTACGGGTTCACATGACACCATTCCATGAAGGCTCAATGTCGTGAAGATACTGAGAGTTCCCTGACGCCCATATTGACTGCGCCAGGACGTCGCAAGCCCACCCTATGTCGTTCCGCGTGGGGGGACGCCCATTTCTCGGGCTAAGACCGCTGGCCTATTGGCAGGCCAGACATTCCTCATAGTCGGTCCGTTCGTGCTCCGGCGGCGCCATGGCCGGGACGATGCCGGCGATGGCGACCGCGGCCCCGGCGTGAGACGCCCGCTGCACCGACTTGGACCGGAGATAGTAGAGCGATTTGCAGCCCCGCTCCCAGGCCATCCAATGGAGCATGTGCAGGTCCCACTTATCCACGTCGCCCGGCAGGAACAGGTTGACCGACTGGGACTGGCAGATGTCCGGCGTGCGATCAGCGGCCAGCTCGACCACCCAGCGCTGGTCGATCTCGAAGGCGGTCTTGAAGACGTCCTTCTCGTCGTCGCTCAGGGCGTCGATGTGCTGAACCGAGCCCTCATTCTCCAGGATGGTGTCCCAGACCGCCGGGGTGTTCAGCCCCTTTTCCTCGAGGAGGCGCTCCAGATAGGGGTTTCGGACCGCGAAGGTGCCCGACAGGGTCTTGTGCGAATAGATATTGGCCGGGATCGGCTCGATGCCGGCGCTCGTGCCGCCGCAGATGATGGAGATCGAGGCGGTCGGGGCGATGGCCAGCTTGTGCGAGAAGCGCTCCATGACCCCACGCTCGGCCGCATCGGGGCAAGGCCCACGCTCTTCAGCCAGCCGACGGCTGGCGGCGTCGCAGTGGCGGCGCAGGTGCTTGAACAGGCGCATATTCCACGACTTGGCCAGCGCGCTCTCGAAGGGCACGTTCTGGGCCTGCAGGAAGGTGTGGAAGCCCATCAGCCCCAGGCCCACCGACCGTTCGCGGATGGCGGCGTAGACGGCGTTGTCCATCTCGCCGGGGGCCCGGCTGATGAAATCCTGCAAGACGTTGTCGAGGAAGCGCATGACGTCCTCGATGAAGGTCGGATGGTCGCGCCATTCCAGGAATTTTTCGGCGTTCACCGACGACAGGCAGCAGACCGCGGTGCGATCCTTGCCCAGGTGGTCGACGCCGGTGTGCAGCATGATCTCCGAGCACAGGTTCGACTGGCGCACCTTGAGACCCAGATCCCGCTGATGCTGAGGCATGGCGCGGTTCACGGTGTCGGAGAAGATCAGGTAGGGCTCGCCGGTCTGCAGGCGGATTTCGAGAATCTTCTGCCAGAGCGACCGGGCGTCCACCTCGCGGATCACCTCATTGGTCTTGGGCGAGCGGAGGCCGAAGGACTCACCGGCGCGCACGGCCTCCATGAAGTCGTCGGTGATGTTGATGCCGTGATGCAGGTTGAGCGACTTGCGGTTGAAGTCGCCGGACGGCTTACGGATTTCGAGGAATTCTTCGATCTCCGGATGATGGACGTCCAGATAGACCGCCGCCGAGCCCCGGCGCAGGGAGCCCTGGCTGATGGCCAGCGTCAGGGAGTCCATGACCCGGATGAAGGGGATGATGCCGCTGGTCTGGCCGGCGCCCTTGACCTTTTCGCCGATGGAGCGGACGCCGCCCCAATAGGTGCCGATGCCGCCGCCGTTGGAGGCCAGCGCCACATTCTCGTTCCAGACCTCCTGGATGCCGTCGAGGCTGTCACGCACCGCGTTCAGGAAACAGGAGATGGGCAGGCCGCGATCGGCCCCGCCATTGGACAGGACCGGGGTCGAGGGCATGAACCACAGGTTGGAGATGTAGTCGTAGATCCGCTGGGCGTGGTCGGCGTCGTCGGCGAATGCCGTCGCCACCCGGGCGAACATGTCCTGGTAGGACTCGCCGGCCAGCAGGTAGCGATCTTCCAGGGTGGTCTTGCCAAAATCGGTCAGCAGGGCGTCGCGGCTGCGATCGACCTCCACCTTCCGGACCAGCTGCAGCTGAGGCCGCTCAGCGCGGTTTTGCGCCGCCGAAGCCGCCTCAGAAACCTTCAAAATCGCCGCTTCACTGCCGCTCATGGCCAAAACCTATTACTTTCAGGGGCTTCGGACCCATGCCCGAAAACGGCCCCACCCGCTATATGTAGTAGCTGCCCCACCCCGAGGCACCACAATATGGGGCCACAGTGCCTAATGACTCGTCAACGGGGTGTGACAGTTCGCCCCCAGGGTTTTTCGTTACCAAGGTCTTAACGACCAGGGGCCGGGCGCTGATCCTGCTGACCTTTCCGCCCCCGCGGACTCCAGGGGCTCACGAGACTGTGACAATTGGTCCAGGCGCCGCCGCCCGCGCCCAGGGCGCCGGCTTGCCTTTGCCGCCGAACACTCTAAACCCCTCCGGGTCATTGGGGAGTAGCCGCCCGTATCTCCAGCGGGGGGCGCGTCAACACACTTACCTTTGGGCTCCGGCCCCCGGGTATGGCGCGTCCGGTCGATCAGACTTGGCAAGACCTTTGGCGTTCGCGCGTCGACCATGCGGGGTCGGAGGCGTCGATCGCCATAGGTATGCCGTCCGACCCCGCCGGGACATGACATTGGAAGCCTTCCTCATATCTACTGGCCTGGTGGCCGTCGCCGAGATCGGCGACAAGACTCAGCTGTTGGCCCTGTTGCTGGCCGCACGCTTTCGGCGGCCCTGGCCGATCCTCGGCGGCATATTCGTCGCCACCCTGGCCAATCACGCCCTGGCCGCAGGGCTGGGGGCCGTGGCCGCCGCCTGGCTTGACGGGCCCTGGATGCGGTGGGTGCTCGGCGGCCTGTTCCTGGCCTTCGCCGCCTGGGCGCTGATCCCCGATAAGCTGGAAGACGAAGAGACGCCGACGACCCGCCCAGGGGCCTCGATCTTCTGGACCACCACGGTGGCCTTCTTCCTGGTGGAGATGGGCGACAAGACCCAGGTCGCCACCGTCGCCCTCGGCGCCCAGTTCCAGGACGTCCTGCAGGTGGCCGCCGGCACCACCCTGGGCATGATGCTGGCCAACGCCCCGGTGGTGCTGGTGGGACAGGCCGCCGCCGGGCGACTGCCCTTGACGCTGATCAGGGGCCTCGCGGCCCTGGCCTTCGCCCTGATCGGCCTCTGGATCCTGATCTTCGGATAGTCAGCCCTCAAACGAAAGGAGCCCGGCCTTGCGGCCGGGCTCCCCATCGATCGACTGATCAGTCGGTTCGAAATCGAAATCAGAAGTTGATGTCGATGGTCGAACGACGGTTCAGAGGCTCTTTCACGCCGTCGCCGGTCGGGACAGCCAGTTGGCTCTCACCCTTCCAGTCGACTTGCAGCGCGCCTTGATTGACGCCCATGCCGACCAGTTGGTCAGCCACGGCCTTGGCGCGACGTTCCGACAGGCGGATGTTGTACGCCGGCGAGCCGGAGGAGTCGGTGTGACCGATCACGACGACCTGGGTGGCGGAGCCACCGCGGGCGTAGTTGGCGGCCTCAGAGACCACGGCCTGGGCTTCCGGCGTCAGGATGTACTGATCGAACGGGAAGTAGACCACGAACTGCCGGGCTTCATACGCCGCAGG
>NZ_JAUSBZ010000007.1 GCF_030651755.1 Phenylobacterium sp.
AATCCGCGGCGTAACGCAGGAAGAATCGCTCGACACCTTGTTCAAGGCCGGGCGGCGGGGGTCCCGAGCGGCCAGCCCATTCCATCAGCACATCAGAGACCGCCGCTACGTCGGCATCCACGAGGGAGCCGAGGACCACGAGGACCTGCTCTCGCCTTTTCGCCGAGAGCCGCCCGACGGAGCCGAAGTCCAACAGCGCCAGACGACCATCCGGAGTCACCAGAATATTTCCTGGATGAGGGTCCGCGTGGAACACCCCGTCCAGCAGGATCATCCCCAGCAGCCCCCTCGCCGCATCGGGCGCCAAGGCGCGCGCCATGGCAGGCTCTTCGTTGCGGAACGCGGCGTTAGGACTGCGGCCACGGACGCGTGCGCTGACCATGGTCCTTTCTGTGGTAAATCGCTCATGAACGAGCGGAACATGGAAGACGGTTGCGCGTCTGCGGACCTCCGCTTGATTGCGAGCCTCGATCCGAAAATCGATCTCCTCGAGAAGGGCTTCGCTGAGCTCCGTCACGACACGCACAGGCTGATGTCGACGCAGTGCCGGGGCGCGACGCTCGATGACGCGGGCAGCGGCCAACAGTAGCCGCAAATCAGCGCGCATGACCGCCTCAATCCCCGGCCTGCGAACCTTGAGAACGACATCTTCACCGGTCATGAGCCGCGCGGCGTAGACCTGGGCAATGGACGCAGCCGCAATTGGCGTCGTCGAAAATTCGGCGAAGAGCTCTTCCGGCGGCGCGCCCAGATCGATCGTCAGCTGTTCGCGCAAATGGTCGAAGGGCACTGGAGCCACGTCGTCGTGAAGCCGGCCGAGCCGCTCGGTCAGCTCTGGCGGAAGCAGATCGGATCGTGTCGCCATGATCTGGCCTAGCTTCACGAATGTAGGACCTAGGGCCTCAAGTGCCGCAACGAAGGCCTCATATGCCGAGCCCTCGTTCGCCTCGTCGGAAGCCGCGCCCCGGAGCAGACCCAGCCGCACCAAGACCGGCCGCGCGGCTGTAGGGGCTAAGGTGTGGATCACCTTAGCGAGACGACGATAGTCGTTGGGCGAAAGGGTCAAGGGTGACATAGAGCCTCGATGCTTGGTCGGCCCTGGGGGCGCAAGACCCTGGGCTCGAACCGGTGGGCCCCTCACGGGTTATCTCTGGCGGCCCATGTGGAGGATCAGTTTTTGACTAGCTACATGATCGGCGGGCTGAGCGCTCTCATGATTGTGGCGGGCGTTGCGGGCCTGACTTTCGCCATCAGACGCCTTCGAGATTAGAAGGCAGAGGATTATGCATTTGAGTTCACTCACGATGATGGTGATCAAGCGAACGGTGAGGTGATCCTCCCCCGTTTTGGTGGACTGATCTTCCGCCGAAGTAGTGGACGGGGTTAGGCGGCTCTGCGCTCGGCGGCGGCTGGGGCTGATGTAGCCCAGGGCTGAGTGCAGGCGTCGGGGATTGTTAGAAGCCCTCGATGTAGTGGAACAGATCCCGGCGGGCTGGTCGCGCGTGGCATAGACCCGATGATGGACCCGTTCGGTCTTGAGGGTGGGGAAGAAGCTCTCCATTGGGGCGTTGTCCCAGCAGTCGCCCTTACGGCTCATCGACGGCGTAATCCCTTGTCGTGACCTGCTCCCGGAAAACTGGTCCAGTTTTCCGGGAGCAGGTCACACGCGCAGGCCACCTTGAATATCAGCAATCAGCCTACGTTTTCAGCATTGACGGTGTTTTGAAATGAACCCCCGTATGCGCAACTCGGTGCAAGGGATTACGTTTTCCGTCCGATTGGAGACGATACATCTCGAAAGATCCATTCTAGGAACAACGCCTAATTATTATACGAATCTCAGAAGCATAACTTTTTGCTGGCTGGCGTGACGGTATTTTCGCATGAGAATATTTTTTGTCCCGCAGAATCAAAGGGGTTGTGCATACCCGAACAATCGAGTGGGAATAGGGGCGGCCGGGGCGCGATAGCCTCAGGCGCAGACCCGCACGAGGAATAGGGGGAGCCCCAGCCACGCGGTGGAGACGGCGCCGACAGCGGCGACGGCCAAGGTGGCGTAGCTGAGGAACGGGCCGTGGGGTTCGGCCCGTCGCCGCTTCCAGCTCCACAGGGCGTAGCCGACGGTCAGGGCCGTCATGACCAGCCAGAGCAGGACGAGGGTCAATCTGAGCGCCCAGGGCTCGTCCGGGCTGGCCCAGCCACGGGCGCACGCCACGCCATGGACCCCATAAAGGATGATGAAGGCGAGGCTCCACAGGACGAAGGCGCCGACCAGGGCCAGGAGGTCGCCGAAGGGACGGAAGAGGGTGTTCATGACATCCACGCCGGACCATGCAGCAGGGCGAGGCTGATCAGGCCCGTAGCCCCGAGATAGAGCCACCAGAGCCGCAGGGCGGAGAACTCCACGGCCCGCTGGGCCGAGATCCAGCCGTCCCGGGAGCGCGCCCAGGCATAGGCTCCCAGGATGGCGGCGATGACCCCATGGAAGGCCACATAGCCGCTGATGAAGGTCACCGCCGCCCCATAGGCGTGGCTGTTCGGGGCTGGGGCTGTGAAGAGGGGGACGGCCAGGGCGCCGCCGGCGATCACGGCGCCCGCCGCAGCGGAGGCCAGGAGCCAGGAACGGCTGTCGGCCAGGCGGCCTTCGGCGTTCGCCCGGGACGCCCGCCAGACGGCGGCGAGGCCCACGGCGAGGCCTGCGATGACGAGCAGAGGGGTTACGGGCTCTCGCGCCAGCAGGGCCGGCGGCGGCCAGTTGGGCGCCACCACCCAGAGGAAGAGATAGCCAAACACCAAAGCGCCGAAGAAGACTCCATTGGCCATCAGGGTGAACACCATGCCCCACAAGGTCGGGGGATCGACGGCGGTAGGGTGCAGGGGCGCGGTCCGGCCCAGGCCGATGTCCACAGGGGGGGCGTCAGTCCGCAGGCCTGAAGCCCACATCCAGCGCCAGCCGCAGATCACGACCAGGATGAAGGCGAGTCCAGACAGCGGATAGAGCTTGAGCAGGAAGCTGACGAAGAACAGGCCGGTGGCGAGCGCCGTCCAGAGGGGGATCAGGGTGGGGCCTGGCAACAGCACCACCTGGTCGGGCTCGCCGCTCAGCATGTGGACGCTGAGGGTCTCGCGCCAGCCATTGCGGGGCTGGCCCAGATAGCCCTCGCCCCGGGCCAGGGCGGCCGGCAGGTCCGGATCATCCTCCAGCGGGTCACGGCTGGCGACATGGGGCTGTGAGCCGATGTTGTAGGCGGGCGGCGGCGTGGGCATCCCCCATTCCAGCGTGCTCGCGCCCCAGGGATTGCGACGCGTCCGACGGCCGAAGCGGGCCACCTGGATCACATCGACCAGCACCAGGGCGAAACCGATGGCCAGGACAAAGCCGGCCACGGAGCTGATCAGGTTCAGCAGGTCCCAGCCCATCTCTCCGCCATAGGTGAAGACCCGCCGTGGCATGCCCAGCAGGCCCGTCAGGTGCATGGGCAGGAAGGCGGCGTTGAAGCCGATCATGATCAGGGCGAAGGCCGTGCGGCCGAGCCCCTCCAGGTGCTTTCGACCCGAGAAATGCGGCAGCCAGTAGTAGATCCCCGCCAGCACCGGGAAGACGAAGCCGCCCATCAGGACATAGTGCAGGTGGGCGACGATGAAGTGGGTGTCATGGGCCTGCCAGTCAAAGGGCACCACGGCGACCATGACGCCGGTCAGGCCGCCGATGACGAAGGTCGACAGGAACCCATAGAAGTAGAGCATCGATAGGGTGATGCGCGGCCGGCCGCTGAGCAGCGTGGCCAGCCAGGCGAAGATCTGCACCGCCGTCGGGATCACCACCAGGGTGCTGGCCGCCGAGAAGAAGGCCAGGGACAGGTGCGGAATGCCTGTCGTGAACATGTGGTGGGCCCAGATGCCGAAGCTGATGAAGCCCAGCGCGATCAGCGCCACCACGATCCAGGCATAGCCCACCAGCTTCTGACCGGTGAAGACCGGCAATATGGTGGAGATGATTCCGGCTCCCGGCAGGAAGATGATGTAGACCTCAGGATGGCCAAACAGCCAGAAGAGGTGCTGCCAGAGCAGCGGACTGCCCCCTCGGGTGGGGTCGAAGAACGGCCAGTCAAAGGCCCGCTCCAGCTCCAGCAGCACACTGCCCAGGATCAGGGGCGGGAAGCCGAACAGCATCATGGCCGCGGTGACCCACAGGTACCAGACCATGATCGGCATGCGATGCAGGGCCATGCCGCCGGTGCGGATCTTCAGCACCGTGGTCATGAACTCCACGGCCGCGCAGACCGCCGAGACCTCCACGAAGGTGACCCCGATCAGCCAGACGTCGGAATTGATTCCGGGCGAATAGGGCTTGGACGAGAGCGGGGTGTACATGAACCAGCCGCTGTCCGGCGCCACGCCGGCCAACAGGGCTAGGATCAGGATCGATCCGCCGAACAGGTAACACCAGTAGCCAAAGGCGCTGAGCCGCGGAAACGCCAGGTCCCTGGCCCCCATCAGCTTGGGCAGCATATAGAGCGCCAGGCCCTCGATCGCAGGGATGGCGAACAGGAACATCATCACCGTGCCATGCATGGTGAAGACCTGGGCGTAGGCGGCCGCGTCCAGGAAGTCGGTCTCCGGCCCGGCCAGCTGCGCCCGGATCAGCATGGCCAGGACGCCGCCGATCAGGAAAAAGACGAAGGACGTGATGAGGAACCGCCGCCCGATGGTGGAGTGGTTCACCGCCGACAGGGCGCCCCAGCCAGGCGGGGTGCCCCACAGGCGCTCCAGGGCCTTGTGACGGCCTATGGCGGACAGGCTGGCCGGGATCGACGCGGGGGGTTCGGCGGTCATTGGCTCACCCCCGGAGCGGGACTGGCGTCGGCCATCCAGGCTCCATAGTCCTCAGCGCTGTGGGCGTGCAGGACAAAGCCCATTGCGGCGTGTCCGCCGCCGCAGAACTCCGCGCACTGTCCGCGATAAACGCCGGGGGCGTCGGCCTGCAGGCGGATCACATTCACATGGCCCGGTATGGCGTCGATCTTTCCTCCCAGCCGCGGCGCCCAGAAGCTGTGGATGACATCGCGGCTGGTCACATGCACCTCGAAGGGCCGGCCGGCCGGTACGTGCAGGACCCCTTCGGTGGACGGCGCGCCCGGCTGGTCGGGATAACGGAAGGTCCAGGCCCAGCGATGGGCCTCAGCCTCGATCCTCAGGACATCGGGCTCCCCTCGCGGACTCAGGCGATCGCCAATGATCAGTGCCGCGACAAGCAGGGCCAAGAGAACGACCCCGGGAAACACCAGGCCGCCACCCACCAGCATGACGCGCTCTGATGGCGGCCCCAGTCGCCGGGTGACGAGCGGCAGCAGGGCGGCTCCGACGACGCCGACAAAGATCACCACGGCCCCGGCGAGCATCACCCACCACAGCAGGGCGATGACGTGTGCGGCCTCTCCCGCCGGGGCGAGGGTGGAGAGAGGCGCCTCGCAACCTCCAAGCAGGAGGATGGGCCCCAGACCGAACCCATTACGGCCGAGCTGCGTTGGGCTGCTATATCGCGCTTGAAGATGGAGGCCGCCTTGTCGCAGGATCGCACTCAGGACCCCTTTGCCGGCAATGTCGCCTCGAGCGTTCATGTGGCCGGCCATCCCATCCACGTCATGCTGGTGACCTTCCCCATCGCCCTGGTCTGCGCGACGCTCGGGGCGGACCTGTTCTACTGGTGGAGCGCCGACCCCTTTTTCGTCCGGGTCGGCCTGTGGACCAGCGGCTGGGGCTTCGCCATGGGGGTGGCGGCCGCCGCCAGCGGGACGGCGGAGCTCCTGCTGGTGCGGGGCATTCGCCGCAGCGCCGAGCCCTGGAGCCATGCGGTCGCCGCCATGATGTTGCTCAGCGTCATCGGGGCCAACTGGGGCCTTCGCCTCCTGGAGGGCGCGTCGGCGGTGCTGCCCTGGGGCCTTTTCCTGTCGGTCCTCGGCCTCGTCTTTGTGGGGCTGGCTGGATGGCATGGGGGCAAGCTGGTGTTCGAGCATCAGATCGGCGTCGAAGGCAGCAAGGACTGAAGGCCGCCAGGCTCCAGCAGCCAGGATGGCAGTCCGGCCGAGCCCAGGAACGGTTTCTCCAGGACGAGCCAGAGGATCGCCGTCATGGCGGCGAACACCAACCCCCACACCGCGAGCAAGCGGAGACGGGGCGGGTTGGCGCCGGCGTCCGACAGGGCCGAGAGTACAAATCCATACTGGACATGGGCCATCACAAGCAGGCCCACCAGGCCCAGCTTCACGAACATCCACCCTTGCAGCACCCCTGGCGCCAGGAGCAGCAGAGCTGTGCCTGCGGCGATCGCCACGAAGGCAGCCGGCGAGGTGATGGCGTTGTAGCTGAAGCGGCTCGCGTTCCGGAGGCGCACGAAGTCCTCGGAGTGAATCGCCTTCCGGTGCGCCAGAAGCAGCCCCGGCAGGTAGATCAGCCCTGCGCACCAGATGAGCAGCGCCGAAATGTGCAGAAACTTCAGCCACGCCACGCCGTCGCCTCTTCCTTCTCCAGACCCTTCAACCATCGGCCCGCCAGCCAGATCACCGCGATGAAATAGGGCAGGGCGCCTGGCGCCCACATGATCAGGCCCGCCAGTTGCTGATCCTCCAGGGGCGTCAGACCAAAGGCCTGGGTGGTCAGCAGGTGGGGCGTAAACAGAGGCGTCTGGGCGAAGGTGATCAGGGCCGCCAGCAGGCCCATCTGCGCCATGGTCAGGATAAGAGCGAGAATGACGGACGGCCCTTCGCTGCGGCGAGCAAGGGCGGCGCTCCACAAGGCCGTGGCGCTGACCAGCAGAGTGACTTCCATCAGCCAGTAGCTGGCCACCCCGCTGACCGCCCATTGGTAGGCGATTGGCGCATGCCAAACCCACAGGAGGACCATGTGCAGCAGGCCTGCCGCCGTCAGCCAACGGCCTGACAGCGCGCGGGGCAAGGCGTAGGCCAACAGGGGAGCCGCCACTGCAATCATCAGCATGTGGTGAGCGACCCGGGCTGAAAACAAGGCCACGCTGAGGGCGCAGAGGGGCGAGACAAAGGCCACCAGCAGAACCGCTTGGGCGGTCATAAAGGCTGTGTCCTGTGACCTCCTGCCGCCGGCGCGCCAGAAATAGATCACGGTCGCCAGACCCATGACGGCGAGCAGGACCGGGTCGGGGTTCCAGCTCGTCCACAACTGAGGGGGGGCGGGCGGCGGGCCACAATAGGCAAGCCCCAGGGCGTCCGGTTCGGCCATGCGAAACTCACCCTCCCGTTGTCAGAACCCACCACAATGTTCCAGAACAAGCTTGGCGGCAGAGTGTTCCGAAGATTCCTGGGGAAATCTGAGCAAGGGGGCGGCAGGCTTGGCGGTCGACAAGGCTGGTCGCCTTGGTTAGGCGAAGGCCTTCGGGTGGGCGGAGGGCGGACGGGTGATGAAGCAATGGACCTTAGGTGTCATCGGCGGCTCGGGGCTCTACGACCTGGAGGGGCTGCGTAACCGCCAGAGCCTCGCGGTCTCATCGCCCTGGGGCGCGCCGTCCGATGAGTTGGTCACCGGCGAACTGGACGGCGTTCGCCTCGTCTTCCTGCCCCGGCACGGACGAGGACACCGCATCCCTCCCGGCGCCCTGAACGCCCGGGCCAATATCGACGTGCTCAAGCGCGCCGGCTGCACCGACATCCTTTCGGTCTCGGCGGTGGGCTCCCTCCGCGAGGAGCTCCCGCCGGGGACCTTCGTCCTGGTCGATCAGTACATCGATCGCACCGTCTCGCGGCCGGCCTCCTTCTTCGGCGAGGGGCTGGTGGCCCATGTCTCCATGGCCGATCCGGTCTGTCCGCGCCTCTCCGCCGCCGCCGCCGTCGCGGCGCGGACCGCCGGGGCGCCCACCGTCGAGGGCGGAACCTATCTCGCCATGGAGGGGCCGCAGTTCTCGACCCGGGCTGAAAGCCACCTCTACCGGTCCTGGGGCTGTTCGGTGATCGGCATGACCGCCATGCCGGAGGCGCGCCTGGCGCGGGAGGCCGAGCTGCCCTACGCCAATGTCTGCATGGTCACCGACTATGACTGCTGGCGTGAGGCCACCGCCCATGTGGAGGTGTCCAATGTGCTGGAGGTCTTGCAGAGCAATGCCGATACCGCCCGCCAGATGATCGCCGCCCTGGCCGCCAGCCTGCCGGAGGTGCGGGAGCCCTCGCCCATCGACACCGGGCTGGACTATGCGGTGATCACCGATCCCTCGGTCTGGGATCCGGAGGTGGTCGCCCGGCTGGCGGCCATCTGTCCGCGCAAGTTCAGCGCAGCCGCCGGGGCCTAAGCGCCCGGCGCAGGGCGGCGCCGTCATCCACATCCTCCCGCACCTGCAGGAGGGCGCGCGGCGCGTCTCCCAACGCCTGGAGGGTGTCGTCCAGGGTGTGGACGCTCGACCATCGGACGCCTGCAAACGGCAGGGGCTCCCGGGGGCGCCGCCTAAGGCCGATCAGCCAGTAGCCGCCGTCGACAGCGGGCCCCAGGACGGCGGCCTTGGGCCCCAGGGCGGCAAAGGCGCGGGAGATGTCGGTGCGCGTCACCCCCGGGGTATCTGCGCCAATGATTACGGCAGGCCCGGGCGGCAGCCGGCAGACCACCCGCCTGAGCCTTCGCCCCAGGTCGCCAGGCCCCTGGGGCAGGGGCCGGCCGAGCCGCACCCAGTCGTTCGGGCGATCGGGAGATGTGGCGACCCACAGGGTCCAGCGGGGATCGACGCCCAGCTCGCGCCACAGGCGGTCAAGGGCGTAGCGGCTGAATCGCAGGGCGCCGAGGTCGCCCACATCCGTGGCCAGCCTGCGCTTGCCGACGCCGAGCCTGGGCTGGCGGGCGAAGATCACCAGATGACGCCGGGGGCGATCAGCGCCCATAGATTCGCGCGATCTTCGCGGGTGGCGTTCCTGTCAGATAGAGCGCCAGGCAACGGAGGTTCAGCAGGCTTTGCCGCACCCAGCCCCGCCGCCGCCAACGGTCGGCCGAGGTCACGGCGCGCCCCGTCAGGATGCGCAGGCGTCGGCGGCCCAGCCGGCGCACCAGGTCGACATCCTCCATCAGCGGCAGAGGCGAAAAGCCGCCGACCTGATTGTAAAGCCCCCGGTGGATCACCAGGCCTTGATCACCATAGGGCAGAGCCAGCAGGGCCACCCGCAGGCGAACCCCGAACTCCAGCAGCCTCGCCTGCCAGGCGTCGGTCTCGAGACGAAAGCCAAAGGCGGCCGCAGTTCCAATATTGGTTTCGTCCGCCAGGTGGGCCGTCAGACCCGCCCAGGCCTTCGCGTCCAGTCGGGTGTCGGCGTGAAGAAACAGCATCCAGGACGCCTGGGCCGCAGTAGCGCCGGCGGCCAGCTGCACGCCCCGCCCGGCGGTCGTCCGCAGGACCGTGGCGCCCGCGCCTGTGGCCAGTTCCACCGTGGCGTCCGTTGAGCCCCCATCGACCACGATCACCTCGGCCCAGGGGGGGAGGCCAGCGAGGGTCTCGACCAGCTCAGCCTGGGCGTTCAGGGTCGGTACGATAACCGCCAGCGGCGGCGGGGCCGACGTCACGCGCTGCAACTGGCGCCGCCCAGGACGCAGAACTGGGCGCAGAAGGGGTGGTTGAGGCTGACCATGCCGGACGCCTCGGCCAGGGTCGGTGACAGCTCGAACTGAGGATCATACGGCGTCAGGGTGCAGGCGACGACGGCGGGGGCGGCGGCCCCGCGCCGTCGCACGACCATGCGGCTGGTGGCGCACATCATCTCGTTGGGCGAACGATTGAGAATTCCCCAGCAAGCCTCGGTAATTTCGGGAACTTCGGCGCCGGCTTCCATCTCAGGAAAGAGGACCAGCGCCCCCGGGTTGAACGCCTCGACCTCAAGGCCCCGGACGCGGAAAAGCTCAGCGAACGCCGCCCGCGCCTCTGCCTCGGTTTCGTGTGCCGTGCGTCGTCCGGCGATGGCGATCCGGGCATGCTGCTCGCTCAGCCAGCCGAGACCGGCCCAGGCCTTGTCCCAGGCGCCGGCGCCGCGCTCGGCATCATGGATGGCCTGGGTGTGATGGTCGAGGCTGACCCGGAAGGTCAGCTGAGGGCCAGCGGCCTTGACGATCTCCGCCAGCCGTTCGCCCCATCGTAGCATCGGACGCATGGCGTTGGTGAGGACCAGAACCCGTCGGCCAGAGGCCAGGGCCTGGTCCAGCATCCCCAGCATGTCGGGGTTCATGAACGGTTCGCCGCCGGTAAACCCGATTTCCTGGGTGGGCAGGCCATCGCGGGCGATCTCGGTGAGAAAGGCCTCGACGTCGGCGGCGGTCAGATAGACCAGGGCGTCATTGGTCGGCGAACTCTCAATGTAGCAGTTCACGCACGCGATATTGCAGAGGCTTCCCGTGTTGAACCACAGGGTCTCAAGCGCCCTCAGTCCGACCTTAGCCCGGAGCGAGCCGTCGGCGGTCACGTGGGGATCGGCGAAGCGACCTGGGCTGGCGGGGCCGCGGTGGGTGGCGAAGGGGGACAGCGCAGTCTGGCTCATCGAGTCCTTCAGATGGAGGGGGCCGGCCCCTGCGATGGAGGCCCAGACGCTCGCTATCCTTATTCGGCCACCAGAGCCGATTGGTTTCAAGCATAGCCCCTATCCTGACGACCGTGATCGTGAAACGGTCACGCTTGATGTTCTCCGAGGAAGGTTCACGACCATGCGGCTGATGCTCGCCCGTTTCGCCCTGATCCTGTCTTTGTTGCTTCCAGTCTGGTTCATGGTCGCCGCCCTTGGGGTGAGGTTCGACCTGTGGTCCTGGCGATTGGGGCTTGGGGTGCTGATCGTCCAGTGGGGGCCTCGACTCCTGATCGGGGCCTTCATCCTCGCCGTTGTGGCCCTTGTGGCCACTCTGGCGCGCTCGCCTAGATCTGGTTGGCGGGCGGCGCTCGTCGCCCTGATCATCCCTGTCCTGGGCTTTGGCTATATGGCCTATGTGCGAAGCCAGGCCACCGCCATCCCGCCGATCCACGACATCGCCACCAGCCCGGAGGACCCGCCCACCTACTCGGCGGAGCTGCTGGCCTTGCGAGAGGCCGCCGGCGCCAACCCTGTGGCTGAACTCTCAACCCCCTTGACCAGCCTACCGGCCTATCAGGGGCCACGCTTCGCCACCTTCGCCGACCGGTCCCTCGGCCAGGTGGGGCAGGACGCCTATCCAGAGGTGAAGACCCTCACGACGATACGGTCGGCGGCGGAGGCGTTCGCCGCCGCTGCGGCGGAGGTCGAGGCCCAGGGCTGGACATTGGTTTCGTCCGATCCCGCCGCCGGGCGCCTTGAGGCCACAGCCGAAACCTTCTGGTTCGGCTTCAAGGACGACGTGGTCATTCGGGTCCGGTCGGGGGAGCCGGGCGGCCCCACGGCGATCGACATGCGGTCCACCTCGCGAGTGGGCCTAGGGGATATGGGGGCCAACGCCGCCCGCATTGAAGCCTATCTCGCCAGCCTTGGTAAGCGGCTGGCCGGCGGCTAGGCCTGGCCCGCGGCTGGTTTTGTGAAACTCGTCCTGGTGGGCGCTGGCCACGCCCATCTCCATCTTCTCGCCGAGGCTGAAGCCCTGCGGACGGCGGGGCTTGAGGTGACCCTGGTCGCGCCGGAGACGTTCCACTATTCCGGACTGGCCACCGGCGTTCTGTCTGGCGCCCTGTCTGAGGCGGCGGCGCGCATCGATGTCGCCGCACTGGCGGCGGCGCATGGGGTGGCGCATCGGGCGACCACCGTCACAGCCGTGGACCTTGTGGCGCGCAACCTCCGGCTGGCTGCGGGAGATGATCGCCCTTTCGACCTCGTGTCATTCAATGTCGGCTCCGGGGTCTCAGATCCTATGGGGCTGACCAAGGCGGCGGAGGTCTGGCCCGTCAAACCCCTGTCGCGGCTATTGGAGCTGAAGATCCGGCTGGAGACGGTTCTGCGCGCTGAAGGCCGGGCGCCGAGCATTGTGGTGGCCGGCGGGGGCCAGACCGGGTTCGAAGTCGCCGCAGCCATGTCGGGCCTTTGCGCGCGCCACGGCCAAATGGCGAGGGTCACGGTCGTGAGCCGAGACCCGCCCCGCTGGGCCCCGTCCTCCGCCTTGGCCAGTCTGGCGCGTCGTCTGAAGGACCGGGGCGTCAATGTCGTTGATGGCGAGGTCGTTGAGCGCTCCGACGGCCTCTGCCGTCTCAGCGACGGACGGGCGCTGGAGTGCGAGATGCTGGTCCTCGCGGGGGGGCTGGTCGCGCCGCCCCTGATCGGAACCCTTGGCCTGCCGACGGACGGGGCAGGGCGCCTGTATGTGACGCCGGCGCTTCACACCCCCAATGAGCCGACCGTCTTCGCCGCCGGGGACTGCGCCATGGTCGCCGGGGCGCCACGGCCCCCGGCTGGGGTCTTCGGCGTCCGCGCCGCCCCTGTCCTGAAGGCCAACCTCGTGGCCCGGGCGCAGGGTGGGCGGCCGCGCCCCTATCGACCACAGACCCGCTGGCTGTCGATCATGGATCTCGGGGATGGGACCGGGCTCGCCCTGCGGGGGCGCCTGTGGTGGCGCGGGCGGACGGCCCTGTGGGTCAAACGCCGCCTCGACCTCGGATTTGTCGCCGCCGCCCGCGGCCTCAGGCCAGGCGCTTGAGGACCGAGACCACCTTGCGGGTGCGGGGGGAGAACAGGGCCGGCGTATACCACTGGCCGGCCAGCCGCTTGCTGATCTCTCCCCGGGTTGGATAGGGGGCGATCATGCCGGTGATCTGGGACAGTTTCAGCCCCGCCGACAGCGCCAGGGCCCAGAGCGCGATGTGGTCGCCGGCGTGCCGGCCCACCAGGGTGACGCCCAGCACCTTGCCCTTGGCCGTCGTGGTCAGCTTGCCAAAGCCGCGAGTGTCGCCCTCGGCGATGGCCCGGTCATTGCCGGCGAAGTCGAACACCTCGACGCGGACATCATCCCCGTGCGCCTCGCGGGCCTGGGCCTCGCTGAGACCCACCGCGGCGAGCTCAGGATCGGCATAGGTCACCCGTGGCGTGGCCAGGGCGTCGGCGTTGACCGGCAGGCCAAAGATGGCGCGGCGCACCACCAGCCCCGCATGGGCGCCGGCCAGGTGGGTGAACTGGCCGCGTCCGGCGGCGTCGCCCACGGCATAGACGCGGCGGTTGCTGCTGCGCAGGGACTTGTCCGTGATGACGCCGTCGCGGTTCCGTTCGATCCCGGCCGCCGCCAGGTCGAGGGCGTCCAGGGCCGGCTTGCGTCCCACCGCCACCAGCAGGTGGGAGCCGGAAATGCGGGTCTCACCGCTTTCGTCCTCGACGACCAGGGTGGGACCGGCCTCCACCCGGATGGCCTTGCGGCCCGCCATCAGCTCCGCCCCGTCGGCGCGAAGCTGTTCGATCACGATGGCGGCGGCGGCGGGGTCCTCGCGACCGAGGATCTTGTCAGCCTCGACAATCACGACCTCGCTGCCCAGGCGGCGGAAGGCCTGGCCGAGCTCAACCCCGATGGGGCCGCCCCCCAGGACGATCAGGCGCGACGGCGCCTCGGTCAGCTCGAAGACCGACTCGTTGGTGAGATAGGGGACCATGTCGAGACCGGGAATCGGCGGAACCGCCGCACTGGAGCCGGTGGCGATGATGATCTTGCGCGCCCGGACGCTCAGGCTCGCGCTGCCAACGGTGCGGGCGTCCAGGAAGCGGGCGGGTTCTCGGACCACCGTGACGCCCAGGCCTTCGAAGCGTTCCTGGCTGTCATGGGGCGCGATCGTGGCGATAGCGGCGTGCACATGGGCCATGACCTGGGCGAAGTCGACCGTGACCTCGGCGGCGTGAACCCCCAACCCCTTGCTGTGGCGGGCCTCATGGGCGGCTGAGGCTGCAGCGATCAGGGCCTTGGAGGGAACGCAGCCATAGTTGAGGCAGTCCCCGCCCATCTCGCCCTTCTCGAACAGAACGACCTTCAGACCCAGCTGGGCGGCGCCCGCGGCCACCGACAGGCCGCCGGAGCCGGCGCCGATGACGGCCAGATCGGCCTTGATGGTCTCGCCACTCACAGGGGATCTCCGGACTTGGCGCGGCGGCGCTGGTAGAGGGTCACCCCAAGGGACAGAAGACCAAGGGCCACCAGGGGGCCGAGGATGTTGGGCTGGAAGATGACCCCCAGGTTCGGCGCCTCGTTCCGCGCCAGCAGGTCGCCGATCCCGGCGCCGATGCCGCTGTAGATGAAGGTGGCCGGCATGATGCCGAGGAAGGTCGCCAGCGCGTAGGGCCCCAGCGGGGCGTGGGCCAGGGCGGCCGCCACGTTGACCATCCAGAAGGGGGCCAGCGGAATCAGCCGAAGGGTCAGGATGTAGCCGAACGCACCGGCTGCGACCCCGTCGATGATCGCCTTCAGCCGGCCGTTCGAAGCCTCCGCCCGCTCTCGCAGGGCTGCTCCGAGCGAGGTGCGGACCGCGTAGAAGACGGCGATGGCGCCGATGGTGGCGCCCACCACGGTCGCCGCGCCGCCCATCCAGATCCCGAACAGATAGCCTCCAGCCAGGGTGAGGATCACCGCGCCCGGCACGCTGAGCGCGGTGGACAAGGCGTAGATCCCGATGAAGGCCAACAGCGCCAGGGGAAGATTGTCGGCGATCAGCCCGCGCAGGGCCGCCTCATGGGTCTGGAGGGCCTGCAGGTTCAGGAACCGGCCCAGGTCGCTGGTGAAGACCAGGATCAACCCAAGGGCGAGAAGCAGCAGGGGCAGGTAGCGCTTCAAGTGAATCATGGGTCCCCCTTTGGCCGCCCCGCCTCGTGGCGGGGCGGACGCCCGCTCGCCCGCCCCCCCGCGCAGGGGTCAGCCCTGGTTACAGTCAGGGCTGGGCGCGCGTCCCACAAAAAGAGAAAAGCGACGCGCCCGTCTGATGACCGGCGCGTCGCTTTTTCAGGCCGTGCGGCCGCCTGGACCTAGAAGGCCAGGCGCAGGCCGACCCGGAAGGTCCGGCCAAGGGTGTCATAGAGGCTGCGGTTGGTCTGCAGATAACCGACCGTGTTCTCCGCGCCCAGGGCGTTGGGATTGGCCGTCAGGGGCGGATCGTTGTTGAACAGGTTCTTGATCGAGATATAGGCCTCGCCGCTGGCGCCGCTCTGGCCGAGATCGAAGGCGTAGGTGGCTGAGGCGTCGAAGTAGAGAGCGCCTTCGATACTGTTGTCATTAATGGTGTAGTAGGGCGCCGACAAGGTCGGGCAGGCGCTGGTGCATTCGGTATAGGCGTTGCTGATCACCCCGTCGCTGACCCCACGGGCGGTGAGATTCAGGCTGATGGGGTCGAGGTTGTAGGCGGCGGTGATGCGGTAGACCCAGTCCGGGGTCGCCGAGATGTTGGAGCCCGCCAGGTCGATGGCGGTGACACCGTCATCGGTGATGTTCTCCATATAGTGGGTCGCCATAGCCCGAAGGGTCAGATTGCCCGCCGCGCCGGGAATGAAAGCGTCGAGGGATGTCCGATAGGAAGCCTCGATGTCCAGCCCCTTGGCGCTCAGGCTGTTCAGGTTCTCATAATAGAGATCGATGAAGGCCAGCTGGCCGTTCTGGTAGCGCAGATTGTTGCAGTAGCGCTGGACGTTGTTGAGGAAGCAATAGTCCGCCGCCTGCTGAGCAGTGACGAAGCTGATCACGCCATCGACCTTGATTTCGTAATAGTCGATGGAGGCCGCGAAGCCGGGCAGGAAGCTCGGCTGGAAAACCACCCCGACCCCGAGACCGTCAGCCACCTCGGGTTGGACGTCCACATTACCCTGCAGGTTCTGCACGAAGGCTGTGGACACCCCGTTGATGGAGACCGAGTTGCTGCGGGCGGTGCCGGCGTCGAACAACTCGCTCATATTCGCCGCCCGGATGTCCCGCGAGGCGGTGGCGCGCAGGGTGACGTCCGGGATGGGCGTATAGGTCAGGCCGGCCTTCCAGGTGGTGACGCCGCCGGAGGTGCTGTAGCGCGTGTAGCGGGCCGCTCCGTTGAAATCGAGGCCTTCCATGATCGGGACAAGGGTTTCGATATAGCCCTCGACCACGTCATATTCGCCGGTGGTGACCTTGTAGTTGCCGTACTTCCAGCCGGATTCCGAGGCGGCGTCGACTTCGCCGTCCAGGGTTTCGTTGCGCCATTCGGCGCCGAACGCGATGTCGATGGGGCCGGCCCAGCCGGTGAAGTCGGTGGTGAAGTTCACCGCCGCCACGTCCTGCACGAACTCCTGGGTGCGCAGGGGCTGGCCCAGCACATAGTCGATGGCCGCCTGGCTGGCCACGCCGATCCCGAACCGGTTCAACGGCACGCAGCCATTGGAGGGGCTGGTCAGGGTGGAGCGACAGACGATCTGGCCGGTGGTCGGATGAACCACCGCGTCGGTGGCGAGGGCCAGACGGGCGTTGTTCCAGGTGGGGGTCAGCTCCTCACGGGTCTTGGTGACCCCGTGCTGGTAGTAGGCGTCCCAGCCAAAGTCGCGGCCGAACAGACTGAAGTCGCCATCGGCGCCAACCACATAGCGCGAGGTTTCACGGATGTTGTTGCTGCCCGACCAGGGCAGGTCGGCGTTGCCCGAGCCCATGACAAAGGAGGTCAGGCCAAGCGTCGTCATCTGGCTGCGGACCGAGGCCGGCAGGAAGGCGTTGTCGGACCGGATCGTGATGCCGGTGTTGGTGGGCTGGATATAGTAGCTCAGGCCTTCATAGCGGGCATAGGAAGCCTGGGCGAAGACGTTGATATTCGGCGCGACCTCATAGCTCACCCGGCCGAAGAAGCTGTCGCGATCCTCGTCGGGCAGCAGCGAGTTGGTGCCGTTCAGGCTGGAGGTGTACTCCCAATCGCCGCCGATCATCCACTGGCCAGACACCTGACCATAGGCCAGCTGATTGACGCTCCCATTGACCCCAAAATAGGTGCCGCGAAGCGGGCCGGCCGTGATCAGGCCGCCGGGGGCATAGGACGAGATGCCTACATTGTCGGCCACCACATAGAAGGGCTGGCCGGCGGCGGTGTTGGGATTGCGGATCGCGAAGTGGCCTGTCTTGTTCCAGTCGCGGCTGACACCGTGAATCCCCGCCTGGCTGACCGTCTCGGCGCTGAGCAGGATGTGGCCCTTGCCATCGGCGAAGGGGGCGCCGGCGGTGAAGTTGTACTTCCAGTTCTCACCGTCGCCATAGGTGGTCTCGCCGTACTCGGCGGTCATCTTCAAGCCCGTATAGGCCTTGTCGAGGATGAAGTTGACCACGCCGCCAATGGCGTCAGAGCCATAGGCCGAGGAGGCGCCGCCGGTCACCACTTCCACCCGGGAGATCAGGGATTGGGGGAAGGTGTTGGTGTCCACCTGGCCGGTGGCGGCGGAAACGACCGAGCGCTGCCCATCGAACAGAACCAGCGTCCGACCCGTGCCGAGCGCCCGCAGATTTAGGGCGCTGATACCGGCCTGACCATTGCTGAGCGAGCCCGATGAGCTCGACGCGGTGACTGAACCCGCCACCGAAGGCAGGGTGTTCACAAAGTCTGCAATGTTCGCCGGCGCCTCAGCCAGGATTTCGGCGGAGCCGAGCACATTGACGGGGGTCGGTGCGTCGTAACCGTCGCGGACGATACGCGACCCTGTGACGACAACTTCCTGGAGTTCGGCGGAGCTTGCAGCCGATTGAGCGAGGGCCGGAGCGGTCTGGGTAAGCAGGGCTGCGGCGCTTGCCGTGGCAAGGGCGTAACGGCGCAGGCGGCGAGAGGGCGTGGCGAGAGAGGAAGACGGATAGGTCATTGACGATTCTCGACTTTTCTTGAATGGCCCCAGCGCGCAGAGCTCAAGGGGCCGTCACACGCGCCCTCCAGAGGCGCGCGTCTGCTCTCGGGGCCCATCGGACCCGTCAGGCGGTGTTGGCTATTGTTTGAGTCTGTGGGCTTTCGGATCGGGGAGGCGATCAGAGGCCGATCAGGCTCAAGGCTGGCGGCGGACCCTCGCGGCTGGGAATCGCCGGAGCGGTCCAGATCGTGTCAGGGGCTTCCGCGCCAGACGCGGCAGTTCCGAGACAGGCTTTGCTTTACGCGCCGTGCTGGACGGATAAGCTTCGAATGACGACCACACATGGAGACTACCCCCGGTTATATCTGTTCCAATGCGTCGGTTTCTAGCGACCCAAGATGCTGACACCCTTCTGCAACCATTGGTCGCCAACTCAACAAGCGTAGTCTATTATTAAAAGCTGATGATCCCTCTATTGATGTAAGAGATTTGTTCCTAAATCGTCATTCTGCTGTCGATTTGCGCACTGAAATGGAAAATGCATGTCGAAATTCGAACACGTTGGATTGGACGCCATCGACTTCCAAATCCTGAGGGAGTTGTCGATTGACGGCAGGGCGTCTGATGTCTGGTTGGGCGAGAAGATCAACCTCTCCAGCACCGCTGTGGCTCGACGTCGAAAAATTCTGGAGGAACGCCAGGCCGTTCTGAGCTATTCAGCTGATCTGAATATGCCGATGCTTGGTTTTAGCGTGGTGGTGTTCGTCGCTATTGAGCTGAGCTCTCAGGCAGAGCGTGCGCTAAACGAATTTGAGCGCGAGGTTGTGAAGTGCCCATCCGTGTCATATTGCGGGTTCGTTTCCGGCGACACAGACTTTCTGATCATGCTGAACGTGGCGTCTTTCGAAGACTATGATCGAGTCTACCGGCGGGAGCTGTCGATGCTGCCGCATGTTTCTCGGATTCGGAGCAGCTTCGTGATCCGTGAGGTGGCGCGTCGCGCGACTCCCCCGATCGTCTTTCAAGATCGCACCGAAGGGCGCTGATGTCGCGGCGTTCGCCCCAGGGGGCTGCGCGGCAAGAGGGCCGGCGCCCCGCGCCAAGGGGATAGCGCGGGACGCCGTCTTGGGGTTATTTCTTCGCCGGGAGATTGGGGTAGGCGATCCCAAGTTGTTCCAGGTAAGTGTCGTACTTGCTGGGGTCGTAGTAGAGCGGCTCCATCTTCGGCCGCATCTGGGCCATGATGTTTTCATTCAGATGAATGGCCGGGGTGTCTGAAGCGGTAAGCACCGGATCATATTTCTGATCCTTCAGCTGCACATTCTGGAAGTAATCCTTGGCCTCAGCGACCAGAGACGGCGTGGTCACCAGGTCAAGAATGGTCATGGCGACAGCCTTGGCGCCGACGACCACGCCCTTGTGCGCGATGGGTGTCGCCATGCCGATCGCCGCAGTCACGTGGTGGCCGATGGTGTTGGGAATGTTCGAGGGATAGCGGACCGTGATGGTCGGGACGGTCCACATGATGTCGCCGATGTCGTCCGATCCGCCGCCCATGGAGGGGCCCCGGCCGTCTGGCGTCGAGAGGTCCGCAACCGTCGTGGCCAAGGGCTCGACCTTCAGGTGGTTCGCCTCCTGGGTCGCCCGGGCGAAAGCCTGATCGGCTTCTGACCATTCCGGCATGCCCACCGCCCTGATGTTGGCGTAGGCGGCTTCAGCCAGGGGCTTGTTGCCGTAGTTGGGAGCGGCGTAGCCCAATAGGCGACGTTCCACCCGGGTGTCGGTGGCCATGGCGGCCGCTTCGGAGATCCGGTTGCCGATCTCATAAAGGCCGCGGATGGTCTCGAAGTTCTGCTCCCGGAAATAGTACCAGACGCTGGCTTCGCCGGGCACGATGTTGGGCTGTCCGCCCCCATTGGTGATCACATAGTGCGACCGCTGGGTGACCGGCAGGTGCTCGCGCCGCATGTTCCAGGCGGTGTTCATCAGTTCGACGCCGTCCAGAGCGCTGCGTCCGGCCCAGGGCGCGCCGGCCGCGTGGGAGGTCTTGCCGTGGAAGGTGTATTCCACCGAGACCATGCCGTTGTTGCCGGCCGGCCCCCAGCCGGTGGAGAAGTCCCGGCTGACGTGGCTGAAGATGTTGACGTCGACATCGTCGAACAGACCGTCCCGGACATAGAAGGCCTTGGTGGCCAGCAGTTCCTCGGCCACGCCCGGCCAGATCATCAGGGTGCCCGGCAGGTCGTTGGCCTGCATGATGTCCTTGGCTGCGAGGGCGGCGACCACCATCATCGGCATGCCGGAATTGTGGCCCTCGCCGTGGCCAGGGGCGCCGGGCACCTGCGGCTTCAGTTCGGGTGAGCCTGGCACCTGCGACAGGGCCAAGAGGGCGTCGATGTCGCTGCCCAGGCCGATCTTGGGGCCCCCCGATCCCCAGGTCGCGGTCCAGGCCGTCGGGATACCAGCGACCCCGCGTTCGATCTTGAATCCATTTTCCTCAAGGATTCTCGTCACATACTCCGAAGTCCGGTGTTCCTGAAAACCGGGTTCAGCGAAGCTGTAGATGGAGTCGACCATTTCCTGGGCCAGCTTGGCGCGGCTCTGAACGCCCGCAGCCGCGGCCTCTTTCATCTCCGGCGGCGCGGCCGCCTGGCTCGCCGCCCCTGGCAGATAGAGCGCCGTGGCGAAGAGAAGGGCGGTCAAAGTTCTGGTGCGGCTAGAAGCCATATGGTCGTCCCCCAAGTGCGTTGTTCATATCAGCCCGACGAGACGCAGTTGGATCGCCCGCCGGACAAAAGAGATCTCCTCCTGAACCACCTTCGAACCGCCTGGCGGCGAGAGATGCCCCGACGCCCAGCCAGCCTTGGACGCAGGAAAAGGAACCAAAAACGCAAAATAGGTTCGAAAACCATCAGGATGACTGACGAAGGCACAGAAAAACGGCGCTGTAAACGCTGCGGTAGAGCGTCATGAATGGAATCGCCCCGCGCCTGTGTGATTGATCAAAATTTACGCGCGCTGGCGGCGATGCCGCCCCTAAGGTTCGTGGGCGGGTCGGTGCTCACCTCACCGCGATCGCAGCAGACCCGCCGATCATGACCAAGATTTCATGGCTGCGCTTGCATCTGTGAGGGACGCGGCAAGCCTCTTATGGTGTGAACGGGTCAGAAGCGCCCTACCGCCTTAGACAGGAAACCCCAATGGACGTCGCCATCGCCGGCATCATCTCCAGCGTCTTCAATGTCGCCATCATCTTCAGCGCCATCGTCGCAATCGTGGTGGTGCCCCGCTATCTCAAGGCCAAGGAACGGGCCGCACTGCACAAGACCATCCAGGCCGCCTATGAGAAGGGACAGCAGCTGCCGCCGGAACTGATCCAGGCCCTGACCCAGGACGTGAAGGTGAAGCCCAAGGCCTCCCCCGCCCGGGATCTGCGCACGGGGATCATCTGGGTCGGGGTCGCCGTGGGCCTGGCCGCCTTTGGCTTCGCCCTGGGCTTCGAGGAACCCGACGCCACCTATATCTTCCTGGGGATTTCAGCGTTTCCGGGCTTCATTGGCCTCGCCTTCATCCTGATGTCATTCGTCGGTCGGGACAGGCCCTGAACGCGCGCGGCAAGGAAGCGACATGTCGCGGGCTGAACGACACCGTCTGACAAGTCTGCATGACGTCGAACTGGCCACCCTGGCCGCGTCCGGCGATCGTCAGGCCTTCGGGGAACTTGTGCGCAGGCATGGCTCGGCCGTGCGCGCCTTGCTGCGGCGCATCGGCGCGACCGCAACGGAGGCCGATGATCTGGCGCAGGACGCGTTTATTTCGGCGTTCGAATCCATCGCCGAGTTTCGGGGCGAGGGCACTTTCGCCAGCTGGGTGAAGAAGATCGCGGCTCGGGCGCACGCCCGTCGCTATCAGCGCGACAAGCGCCTACGCATGAGGATCGAGGCGGCCGAACCGGAGGACGTCGGTCACTCCGCTGATCCCAGCGGTCGCATGGACCTCGATGAGGCGTTGAAAAGCCTTGCAGAGGCTGAGCGGCTCTGCGTCAGCCTATGCTATGGGGCGGGTCTCTCGCACACCGAGGCGGCTGAGGCCTTGAACCTGCCGCTTGGAACGGTCAAATCCCATGTCAAACGTGGTCTCGATAAGCTCAAGACCCGGCTGGCGCCGGATGGCGACACTTTGGAGGGACGGCGTGGCAGTGGCTGAGTTGGAGGTCGAGCGAGCCTTGGAGCGGATGTTCGCCCGGGCGACCGAATTGCCTGACGCAGACGCCTTCGTAAATCGCGTCCAGCGGCGGCTGGATCGCGGCTGGGCCGCCCGTCGTATTCTGATCGGCGGCGCCGGCGTGGTCGGCGGCGTCATCGGCGCAAGCCAGTTGATCATGTCCAATCTGTTTTCCCGCGCCGAGGCGGCGTCCAGCGAGTCAGCCCGCGTCCTGACCAGCAGCGTCCGCCAGATCGCCCCGCAGGCTGACTGGCTGTTCAACGGCCCGGCGGGCATCGAGGCGATCTGGCTGGCGGCGGGTCTGGCCGTTGTGGCCATGGGGCTCGTCCTGACCCGTATCATCGAGGAGATCTGACCCTGTCCGCCCAACGCCAGGAGACGGTGCGACGCCTTGCGGCGCCCGATATCACCGGACGAAAGGGCCAGACGCCGATTGTCTGTCTCACCGCCTACACCGCGCCAATGGCCGAGCTCCTTGATGAGGCCTGCGACCTCCTGCTGGTGGGCGACTCCGTGGGCATGGTCGTCCACGGCCTGCCCAATACCGT
>NZ_JAUSBZ010000034.1 GCF_030651755.1 Phenylobacterium sp.
TCGCGATGGCGTCGGCGACAGCGAGCAGACGACGCGCCTGGTCCAGGTGCAACCGCTCCACCATGCGCCCTTCCACCCGAATGACGCCCCTAGCGTTGTTTTCAGGCGAATCAAAGGCCTCCACCACCCGTCGGGCCCAGACCACGGCCTCTGGATCGGGGGAAAAAGCCCGGTTGGCGGTCTCGATCTGGCTGGGATGGATCAGGGTCTTGCCGTCAAAACCGAAGGCCTCCCCCTGCGCGCACTGGCGGGCGAGGCCCGGCGCGTCGTCGATCCCATTGAAGACGCCGTCCAGGATCACAAGTCCGTGCGCGCGGGCCGCGGCCACCATCAGCGACAGGGGCGCCAGCAGGGGCGCGCGCTCGGCGTCGTGGCGACAGCCCATTTCCTTGGCCAGGTCATTGGTTCCGGCCACCAGGGTCGTCAGCCCATGGGTCCGGGCCGCCGCGCCCAGGGCGTCGAGGCGGAACAGGGCCTGGCAGGTCTCGACCATGGCCCACAGGGCGACACCCTCCGGCAGGGCTTTCGAATACGGCGCGAGGTCGTCAGGTCCGTCGATCTTGGGGACCAGGATGGCGTCGGGACGGGCCTTGGCGGCGGCCTCCAGATCGGCCTGGCCCCACTCCGTGGCCAGTCCATTGATGCGGATCACCACCTCCCGGGCGCCAAAGCCGCCTTCGGCTGCGGCCACGCAGGCCGCCTGCCGGGCCTCGACCTTGGCCTCCGGGGCGACGGCGTCCTCCAGGTCGAGGATCACCACGTCACAGGGCAGGTCCCGGGCCTTGGCCATGGCGCGGGGGTTGGCGGCGGGCATGTAGAGGGCGCTACGCCTCGGGCGTCCGGGGCTGAACCTGTCCGGGGCGGAAGGCGGTCTCATCGTACGGGACTCCCTTGGCGCAGGCCTCGTCTTAGCGTCTAGGATGGGGACATGACCATCCGATACGACGCCGAGGCCAAGAACGTTCTGGGGGGCGAGCTCGCCCGCTGCTCCATGGACCCCGTGACCGGTTTTTTCCGCAATGGCTGCTGCGAGACCGGCCCCCATGACCTGGGTCTGCATACGGTCTGTGCGGTGATGACCGCGGAGTTTCTCGCCTTCTCCCGGTCCCGGGGCAACGACCTGTCGACGCCGGTTCCCGAGAGCGGCTTTCCGGGCCTGCGGCCTGGCGATCGCTGGTGCCTGTGCGCGCCGCGCTGGAAGGAGGCGCTGGACGCCGGCTGCGCGCCAAAACTGGTGCTGGAGGCGACCCACGAGGAGACCCTGGCCATCGTGCCGCTGGGGGTGCTGAAGGACTACGCCACCGCCTGAGGGCCGCGGTCGTCCCGGCGGCCTCAGATCAGGAAATAGTCCTTTTCCAGCCGATAGGCTGAGCCGGACTCGCTCCGATGGCTGGAATAGAGCCCGAAGCTGGCGATGGAGAAGGGCGGCGATTTCAGCAGGTTGTGCCGCTGGATCCAGGCGGCGACAGCCGGCGGCTCGGGCCGCGACAGATAGGCCAGGGTCACATGGGGGCGATAGGCGCGGTGGTCGCGCTTCAGACCCGCCCGCCGGGCGGCGGTCTCACACCGTCCGGCCAGAACCCGCAGATCGGGGTTCTCCGCCACCCCGGCCCAGACCGCGTGGATGTCGCGTCCCTCGCCGAAAGCGCCGACCCCAGACAGTTCCAGGGTGATCGGGCGGCCCGTGATCTGAGACAGCTCGGCGTCCAGGTCGTCGGCCTGATTCTCCGGAATGTCGCCAAAGTATCTCAGGGTCACATGCAGGGCCTCGGCCGGGCGCCAACGGGCGCCGGCCAGATCATGCTGGCGGGGGGCGAGCATCAGGGCGATGTCCTCGGGCACGGCGAGGGCGGCGAAGAGGCGAAGCATGGGGCAAGCCTAGCCGTCCAGGCCCGCCGACGTCCAATCCGACAAGGCGGGAACCGCCGATATCCCTTGCCCGCTTACCGGTTCTCCTTGTCAGGAGCCCCCGGGGTCCCGATATTAGAACGGCGTCCGATCTTGGACGCGCACAAGAAAGGGCTTTGCCTCGATGAGCGACTTCAACCGTGCCCACGCGCGCACGATCCCCGCGGATCGCGCCGACATGTCGGTGGACGCGGGTCTTCGCGCTTTCATGCTTGGCGTCTACAACAAGGTGGCGCTTGGTCTCGTCCTGTCGGCCGCTCTGGCCTTCGTGACCGGCCAATACCCGCCTGTCCGCGACCTGATGTACACGGTCACGGCTGATGGACGCCTGGCCGGAATGACCGTCCTTGGGATGATTGTGGCGTTTGCGCCGCTGGCGGTGATGCTGTTCGGGGCCTTCGCCCTGAAGAACGCCTCGCCGAAGACCTCCGGGATGCTCTACTGGACCATCGTCGCCCTGATCGGCGCCGGCATGGGCGTGCTGACCCTGGTCTATACCGGCGGATCCATCGCCTCGACCTTCCTGATCACGGCCACGGCCTTCGGCGGTCTGTCCCTGTTTGGCTACACCACCAAGAAGGACCTGACGGCTTTTGGCAGCTTCCTGATCGTCGGCCTGTTCGGCCTGATCATCGCCATGGTGGTCAACATGTTCATCCAGAACTCGATGATGAACTTCATCATCAGCGTCCTGGGGGTGCTGATCTTCGCGGGCCTGATCGCCTTCGACACCCAGCGCCTGAAGATGACCTATTATCAGCTGGGCGGCGACCAGGCGGCCATGAGCGTGGCCACCAATTACGGGGCGCTGAGCCTCTACATCAACTTCATCAACCTGTTCCAATTCCTGCTGGCGATCTTCGGCGACCGCCGCTAGGGGCTCCGCGGGACCTCCAGACGACGAAGCCCCGGCGTTCACCCGCCGGGGCTTTTTTGTGCGCGCCGTCGCAGTCGGAAGGCTCAGGCCGCCTTCTTGGCCTTTTTCTTCTTCTTGCCTTCGCCCTTTGTGGCCTTGTCCTTGGGCGGCTTGGCCTTCTTGGGCTTGGCGCCCTTCTCAGCCTTGGGGGCGGCCTCGCTCGCCAGGGCCTCGGCGCCGACCTCGCCGGCCGCCACCATCTGGCGCAGCTGGGCCAGGAAGGTTTCGCGCTTTGAGGCGCTGACCAGTCGCATCAGCCGGCCATCGGCCTGCTCCATCCGGGGGCGGGCCTCAGCCAGGGCCGCGCGGCCGGCCTCGGTCAGGCGGACCGCATTGGCCCGGGCGTCGGCCAGGGAGCGCTCCCGCGCCAACAGGCCCTTGGCGATCATCCGGGCGGCCATGTCGGCCAGGGTGGAGCGGTCGATGCCGGTGGTGCGGACCAGATCGGTCTGGGTCAGCCCCTCCTGGGCCTCCACGGCCGAGAGCACGGCGTATTGTCTCTGGGTCAGGTCGCTGTCGCCAAAGGCCTCGGCGTAGATGTCCAGGGAGACCTGCAGGGCCCGGTGCAACAGATGACTCGGAGAGCCGTCCAGGGCCGGCACGCCGGACCCGTAGGCCGCGGCCTCGTCCTGGCTCTTTTCCTTCGCCATCGGCCCGCTTCTCCTCGCGTCAATTCCGATTGTGACGAAGACTATAGGACTTGTGCGTAACTTTGACGACGGAAGGTCCGTGGGCGGCGCAGCTCACCCGGGCGGCGGCGGAGGCGGCGGCTCGTCGGTCTTGGCGTACTTCATCATCAGCGGCACCTGGCTGAGGGAGAAGGCCACCGCCAGTAGGGGCAGGCCCGGCATGCGGAACAACACCCAGACCTCATCGCTCTGGGTGCGCCAGATCACCTCGTTCAGGACCGCGACCGCGGCGAAGAAGAGCCCGTAGCTCAGGGTCAGCTTGCGCCAGACCTCATCGGGCAACTGCAAGGCCGAGCCCATCAACATCTTCAGCGGACTCTTGCCCAGCGCCAGGCCGCCCAGGAGGCCCGTGGCGAACAGCAGGTTCATGATGGTCGGCTTGATCTTCACGAACACCGGGTCGTCGAACCACAGGGTCAGGCCGCCAAACACCAGGGCCGCGCCCCCGGAAATGGCCGGTATCGGCGCGATCCGCCGCTCGACAACCAGCCCGATCAGCAAGGCCACGGCCGACGCCGCCACCAGCCACTTGGTGGCCTCGATCATGTCCCGGCCCGACAGGAAAAATCCCACGAGGAAGGCGATCAGGCCGCCATAGTCGACCACGAATCGGACCGTGCGGCGGGTCGACGGCGAAAGCGTCATGGGGTGTCCAATCCGACCAGGGACCGGGCGAAGGCCCGAGGCTCGAAGGGTTGCAGATCATCGACCCCTTCGCCAACCCCGATCAGCTTGATCGGGGAGTCAGACGCCTGGGCCACCGGCACCAGCACCCCGCCACGCGCCGTGCCGTCCAGCTTGGTCATGACGATGCCCGACACCCCGATCTGGTTGCCGAAGATGTTCTCCTGGTTCAGCGCATTGCGCCCCACCGTGGCGTCCAGCACCAGCAGGGTCTCGTGCGGGACCTCCGGATCGATCTTCTTGAGCACCCGGTTGATCTTCAGGAGCTCGTCCATCAGCCCCTGCTTGTTCTGCAGCCGGCCGGCGGTGTCGATCAGCAGGACGTCGTAATTCTCCGCCCGCGCCCGCTCCAGGGCGTCATAGGCCAGGCCCGCGGCGTCCGAGCCCGTGGGCCGCGACATGAAGTCGGCGCCGGCGCGCTCCGCCCACACGGCCAGCTGCTCGACGGCGGCGGCGCGGAAGGTGTCGCCGGCGACCACCAGCACCTTGGCGCCCTGTCGGGTCAGGTCGGTGGCGATCTTGCCCAGCGTCGTGGTCTTGCCCGAGCCGTTGACCCCGATGAACATCACCACATAGGGCTTGGGGCCGCTTAAGGGGTCGAAGGTCCCGCGGCGGGCGGCCAGCTCGTCGCCGATGGCTTCGGCCAGGGCCTCCTTGATCTCGGTCTCGTCGGCGGACTTGCCGAAGCGGGCTTCGGCGAAGCGGGCGGTGATCCGGGCGGCCGAGTGGGGGCCGAGATCGGCCTCGATCAGCATCTCCTCCAGCTCGTCCAGCTTGGCCTGATCGAGGGGCTGCTTGACGAAGCTCGCCACCACCGTTTCCGACATCTGCCGCGACGAGCGCGACAGGCCGGTGGTCAGCCGCTGCAGCCAGCCTTTCTTTTCCTGCGTCATGAGCCGCTTCTAGCCGCCGCCGCCGTCTCCGTCACCTGCCCTCGCAGGATCGGGCAGGGCGGGCTAGCATCGCTTCGAACCGGAGGGACCGACACATGGAGGACGGCCTGGGGGCGGCCCTTGTCTGGCTGGACTATGCCGCTGTCTTCGTGTTCGGCGCCTCGGGCGCCCTGGCCGCGGCCCGGCGCAAGCACGACATCGTCACCTTCACCTTCTTCGCCGCCGTCACCGGGGTCGGCGGCGGCACCCTGCGCGATCTGTTGATCGACGCCCCGGTCTTCTGGGTCGTGCGCCCGGAATATCTGATCGCCCCCCTGGCCGCGGCGCTGGCGGTCTGGCTGTTCGGGGCCGGCAAGGCGCGGCTGTTCATCCTCACCTGGCTCGATGCGCTGGGCCTCTGCGCCTACGCCGTGGTCGGCGCGGCCAAGGCGCTGGCCTTCGGCGTGCCGGCCGGCGCCGCTGTCGTCATGGGGGTGCTGACCGCCACCTTCGGCGGGGTGCTCCGCGATGTCCTGGCCGAGGAGCCCTCGGTGCTGCTCAAGCGCGAGATCTATGTCACCGCCGCCCTGGTGGGGGCCTGCGTTTTCGTGGTGCTGAATGTGATGGGCGTCCCGCAGATGCCCTCGGCCCTGGCCGGCTTTGGAGTCGGCCTGGCCATCCGCGCCGGCGCCATCGTCTTCCGCTGGTCCCTCCCCGGCTTCCCCGGCCGCGCCACGCCGGATGAGGAAGACTAAGCGCCGCAGGCGCAAAGAGAGAGAAACCACAAAGCGCACGAAGCTCACTAAGGTCCCGTGGGCGCCTTCGTGCCCTTTGTGTTCTTCGTGGTTGATCCCTGGCGCTGCGCGCTACTCCGCCGCCAGCAGGGTCGCCATCACCGCCCGGGTCTTGCCGCTAGCGTGGCCGGTGATGCGCAAGGGGACGATCTGGCCGACCACCGCCTCGCCTTCGAACACGATCTCGGTGAAATCCGGGGCGCGGGCGAAGCCGGGACGCTCGATCAGGGCGTCCACCGTGCGGCCCACCTGGCGGTCAAGGTGGCGGGTGAGTGCGGCCTCGCCCGCCGCGCGCAGGGCTGCAGCGCGGGCCTTGATCTCCGCCCTCGGCAACTGGGGCATCCTTGCGGCCGGCGTGCCAGGGCGCGGGCTGAAGGGGAAGACGTGCAGGTACGAAAGCCCCGCCTCCTCCACCAGCTTCAGGGTGTTGCCGAACATGGCGTCGGTCTCGGTGGGGAAGCCCGCGATCAGGTCGGCGCCGAAGGCCACGTCGGGGCGCACGGCGCGGACCTCGGCCACCAGACGCAGCGCGTCGGCGCGGCTGTGGCGGCGCTTCATGCGCTTGAGGATCATGTCGTCGCCGGCCTGCAGCGACAGGTGCAGATAGGGCGCCAGCCGCGGCTCGCTGGCGAACAGGGCCAGCAGGTCGGCGTCGATCTCGGCCGCATCGATGGACGACAGGCGCAGGCGCGGCAGTTCCGGGACCAGCCTCAGGATCCGCCCGACCAGCTGGCCAAGGCTGGGCTGGCCCGGCAGGTCGGCGCCCCAGCTGGTGACATCCACCCCGGTCAGCACCACCTCGGCATAGCCTTCGGCCGCCAGGCGGCGGACCTGTTCCACCACCTCGCCGGCCGGCGCGGAGCGGGAATTGCCCCGGCCAAAGGGGATGATGCAGAAGGTGCAGCGGTGGTCGCAGCCGTTCTGCACCTCCACATAGGCCCGCGCCCGGTCCTTCAGGCCATCGATCAGATGGCCGGCGGTCTCCCGCACGCTCATGATGTCGTTGACCCGCACCCGGCCCTCGGCCGGTCGGTCGAGATAGGCGCCCGCCGCGCTCTTCTCCGCATTGCCCAGCACCAGATCGACCTCGTCCATTGCCGCGAACGCCGCCGGATCGATCTGGGCCGCGCAGCCGGTAACGATCACCCGGGCGCCCGGCCGCTCGCGCCGGGCCTTGCGGATCGCCTGGCGGGCCTGGCGCACGGCCTCGTTCGTGACGGCACAGGTGTTGAAGACGATGGCGTCGGTCAGGCCGTCTTCGGCGGCCCGGGCGCGGATGACCTCGCTCTCATAGGCGTTCAGCCGGCAGCCGAAGGTGACGATGTCCACGCCGGGCGTGGTCTCAGCCGTCACGGCAGGGTTCCGGTGAAATCGAGGCTGGCCGGGCCGGTCATGATCACGTGCCCATCGGCCTCGCGCCATTCGATGGTCAGGTCGCCCCCGTCGAGCTCCAGCCGCGCCCTGCGATCCGTCAGCCCCCGCCGGGCGCAGGCGACGAGCGCCGCACAGGCGCCGGTGCCGCAGGCCTTGGTCAGGCCGGCCCCGCGCTCCCAGACTCTAAGGCGAATGTGATCGCGGGCCTTGACCTCTGCGAAGCCCACATTGACCCCTTCGGGGAACAGCCGGTGATGCTCGATCATCGGCCCGACCTCCGCCACCGGGGCGGTCTCGATATCGTCCACGAAGAAGACCACGTGGGGATTGCCCATGGAGACGCAGCCGGGCGTATGCAGCAGGGGCGCATCGATCGGGCCGACCTGCAGCTCGATCCCCTTGGTGTCCATCGGTTCGTCCAGGGGGATGTCGGTCCAGTCGAGGCCAGGCTCGCCCATGTCCACGCTGACCAGGCCATCGCCGGCCCGGGTGGTGCGCAGCAGGCGATCGCCCACCTCCAGCACGGCGGCGTCCTTGCCCGTGGCCTCCATGACCAGCCAGCCGACGCAGCGCGAGCCGTTGCCGCAGGCCCCGACCTCTTCGCCGTCGGCGTTCCAGAAGCGGACCCGCACATCGGCCTCGCCGGCCGCTGGTTCAATGGCGATCAGCTGGTCGCAGCCGATCCCACCCTCGCGGTCAGCGATGGCGCGGACCTCCTCTGCGCTGGGCGCAAAGGGCTCGCTGCGGGCCTCGACCACGACGAAGTCGTTGCCGAGCCCGTTCATCTTCAGGAACGGACGGCTCATGGCGGCCGACATATAGGGCAGAAGCCTCACCAAATCATCCCGCCTGACGCGGCGGGGGAAGACAGATCGGCCCCCGCAGTTCTAGGAAAGGGGCATGAACACCCTGCTTCCCCTGCTCTGCGCCGCCCTTCTGATCCCCGCCGCCGCCCTGGCCCAGACCCCAGATGCGCCCGTGAACCCCCCGCGGGCCGGCGCGCCCGATCCCTTCCAGTGGCTGGAAGAGGTGGACGGGCGCAGGGCCATGGCCTGGGTGGAGGGGCAGAACGCCAGGGCGCAGGGCCGGCTCGACGGCGACCCGCGCTACGCGACCCTGCTGGCCGAGGCCCGGGCGATCTTCAGCGCGGAGGACCGGATCCCCATGCCGAGCTTCCGGGCCGGCGGGGTGGACAATCTCTGGCAGGACGACGCCAACCCCCACGGCCTGTGGCGCCATGCGAGCCTGGAGACCTATGCGTCGGGCGCGCCCGACTGGGCCCCGGTGCTCGACATGGACGCCCTGGCGAAAGCCGAGGACCGCAACTGGTTCTTCCATGGCGCCGACTGCCTGAAGCCGGCCGAGACCCTTTGCCTGGTGAGGCTGTCGGACGGCGGCGGCGACGCCGTCGAGATCCGCGAGTTCGACACAAGGGCGCGGGCCTTCGTCCCCGGCGGCTTCGTCCTGGCCGAAGGCAAGCAGAGCGCCGCCTGGCTTGACGCCGACACCCTGCTGGTCGCCCGGGAATGGGTTCCGGGCGAGGTCACGGAGTCCGGCTACGCCTATGTGCTGAAGTCGCTGGCCCGCGACGGAACCGCGGTCGAGCTCTATCGGGGCCAGACGACCGATGTGTCGGTCTTCCCCGTGGTCCTGCGGGGCGAGGGCGGCCGGGCCGATGCGGTGATCGCAAGGCGCGGGATCACCTTCTACGAGAGCGACTACATGCTGCTGGGCGGGGCTGAGCCCGTCCGCCTGCCCCTGCCGAAGAAGGCCAGCTTCGAGGCCTATGTGGATGGCCAGGCGGTCTTCTCCCTGCAGGAGGCCCACGGTGACCTGCCCCAGGGCGCCCTGGCGGCCTTCGACCTCGCCGCCCTGAAGGCCGATCCGGCGGGCGCGAGGGCCCAGCTGATCTTCGCGCCGGGCCCCCGCCAGGCCATCCAGCAGGTCCGCGCCACAAAGGGCCGGCTGGTGGTCGCCCTGCTGGAGGAGGTGCGCGGCGCCGTTGATGTCTATGACTTCGCAGGCGGCGCCTGGAGCGCCGTCCGCCTGCCCCTGCCCGCAGACTCCAACATCGTGCTGCAGGCGGTCTCTGGCCGCGACGAGGCCCTGTTCCTGAAGATCGAGGGCTTCCTCGACCCCACCAGCCTGTGGCTGGCCGACGCCGCAGGTCTCAGCGCTCGCCAGGTCTCAGCCCTGCCCGACCGGTTTGATCCGGCCACCCATCTGGTGGAGCAGCACTGGGCGACCTCCAGCGACGGCGCCCAGATCCCCTATTTCGTGGTCCGCCCCAAGGCCGCGCCCTTAGATGGCCAGATCCCCACCCTGATGCTGGGCTATGGCGGCTTCGAGATCGCCATGCCGCCCCGCTACATGCCCGAGGCCGGCAAGCTGTGGTTCGCCCGGGGCGGGGCCTTCGTGCTGGCCAATATCCGTGGCGGCGGGGAGTTTGGCCCGGCCTGGCACCAGGCGGTGCTGCGGGAAAACCGCCAGCTGGCCTTTGACGACTTCGCCGCCGTGGCCCGCGACCTGACCGCCCGAGGCATCACCTCCCCCCGGCGTCTGGGCATCTATGGCCGCTCCAATGGCGGGGTGCTGACCAGCGTGTCCATGACCCAGCATCCGGAGCTGTGGAACGCCGTGGTGATCGAAAGCCCGCTGGTCGACATGCTGCGCTATCACCGCCTGCCGGCCGGGGCCTCCTGGATCGGGGAATATGGCGACCCGGAAGTCCCTGAGGACTTCGCCTTCATCGCCCGCTATTCGGCCTATCAGAACCTCAAGGCCGGGACCGACTATCCCGAGGCCTACATCACCACCAACACCCGCGACGACCGGGTCCATCCCGGCCACGCCCGGAAGTTCGCCGCCGCGCTCGCGGCCCTGGACGCGCCCGTCATCTATTACGAGCCCACCTTCGGCGGCCACGCCAACGACGCCGATCCTCAGCTCAACGCCGCCCGGTGGGCCAGGCACTATGTCTATCTGATGCAGCGGCTGATGGACTGAACATCCGCCGCTTGCGGAGCAAGCCCGACCTGAGTAGGTTCCGCGCCTCGCTCAGCGGGCCTGCTCTATCCCAGGCCCCCTTGCTGGCCCTAGGAGAGGTGGCTGAGTGGTCGAAAGCACCGCACTCGAAATGCGGCGTGCCTTAACGGGCACCGTGGGTTCGAATCCCACCCTCTCCGCCAGGGACATCTGACTAAGCACCCAAACGCAAATCTTGACAGGGCGCCTTAGGCGCCAACGAGTATCGCGTGGCGGTCCGCGTAAGTAGTGCGTGTCCCGAGTTTCAACAGAGGAGGCCCACACTACAGAGATAAACGCCTGGACGAATGAGGTGAATATAGTAGAAGTTTTGAGGGCAGCCGGCGTTGACAGAATTATATCGCCACAATGGTCCCTTCCCGGCTCCTCCCCGTCGGAAGTTAAGGCTGCGATTGAAGGGGGTGCTGAGAGCAGCGTGCAGCTCTGGTGTTCATTTAGATCTGGAGGGCGCTAGCATGAGATTTGTTCTTATGGTGATGTTTTTCACTCTCTCAGGCTTTAGCTTGGGTGGATGCAGAGCTCTCGAACTAGATGCTGTTCGTAGTGTTTCAATGTGCGACGTGCATGGAGACTTGGACAGATTTCAGGGGCAGCGCATTGAGGTGGTGGGGTACCTTTTTACTGACTGGAGAGAGTACACCGGCCTAGTATCTGATGATTGCCCCCAGAGGTTGCTGCTGTTGGCCGGTAGTCCGTCAAAGCCGGCTGGTTATGATAGCGTATGGGCTATTATGTCTGATAAGCGGGGAAAGACAGATATCGCCTTACTTGTTCGTATAGAGGGTACTATAGTTGATATTGACCCCGTTCGCGGCATGGGCCTCTCTGCACAAAGCTATGTTGTCTTAGAGACTACGCAGACCCCTGTGGCATTATCCTTCTTTGGGAAACTCTGGTAGGTGAGTGGTTGGCCATTAGGTCGGACAAATCCTAATAGGTTGGCGACCTGAAATTGAGGCCACTTCGGGATGAGATCAAATTTGACTAATAGATATTGCGGGACGATTTCTTTCTTTGTTCGGAAAGCGGGGACGCACACCACTTCCCACGGGAAAGTGGCGCACGCCCCCTCCCGTGGAGCCCGCCCCCATGCTGACCTCTGCACATCAACCGCATACCGGTCCCTCCGCCCAGGTCTCGACTGCTGCGTCGGCCTCGCTGGCCCAGGTCTGGGCTGCGTTCGTGCCGATCGACCTCGCACAGGTGTTTCCCAGGGGCTCCGGCCCGATCCCCGCCGTGGTGGGGACCCGCGATCAGACAGGGCCTTGGGACGTGGTGGGCAGCGCGCGGCAGGTGCATCTGGCCGATGGGACGTCGGTGCGTGAGGAGATTCTGGCCAGTGATCCCAGCGATGGGGCGGCGCCCAGCGGCGGGCGCGCCCGGTTCGCCTATCGGGTGGACGGGTTCACCGGCCCGCTGGCGGCCCTGACCGACGCGGCCTTTGGCGAATGGACCTTTGTCGAGACCGCGCCGGGGCGAACGGAGATCACCTGGCGCTACACCTTCGTGCCCCGCTCAAGCCTGATGGCCGCGCCGCTGTCGGTGATCATCGCGCTCTTCTGGCGGACCTATATGCGCCGGGGGATCGAGAATGTGCGGCGCCTGGCCGAGGCGGGCTGAGCTGGCCCGCCTCACGCCGCCGCCTAAGCCGTGCGGTGGCCGATGAGGCCGAAGGCCGCGCCCTGGGGGTCCACACAGTTCATGGAGAATTCGCCGCCGGGGATCTCGTCGGGGCCCTGGACCACCTGGCCGCCGGCGGCCTCCACCGCGGCCTTGGCCACATCGATATCGGGCACGCGGAAATAGACGCTCCAGGCGGGCGCCTGCGCCGGCATCACCGCCCCGATCAGGCCCCCGTGGCGGATGAATTCGTATTGGCCCAAGGGCCCCATATCCATCTCGCCGTCCTTCGCCCAGCCGAACAGCGCCCCATAGAAGGTCCAGGCGCCGGCCGGGTCGGGGGTGCTGAGCTCGTTCCAGGCGGCGTGACCCACCCGGGGCCGGTCCGACGCGAAGGCCAGGCTAAGGTCTCCGGACTCTGGCTTCATCACGTAGAGCGTCGCCCCTTGCGGGTCTGCGACCATGGCCATGCGGCCGACCATGGGGACGTCCATGGCCGCCATCTGCACCGCGCCGCCCTTCTGGGCGAGGGCCGCGGTGGTGGCGTCCACATCATCCACCGCCAGATAGGGCAGCCAGGTGGGCGTCGCCCCGTGCTCAGCCATCTCCGGCGTGATGGCCATCAGGCCGGCCACGTCATGCTCTGGCGCGCTGATGATGCGGTAGTCCATGTCGGCCTGGCCGGAATCGGCGAAGGTCCAGGGCAGGACCTGGCCATAGAAGGCCTGGGCGGCTTCGGCGTCGGTGGTCAGCAGCTCGTACCAGATGAAGTCCCCGGCATTGTTCGAGGTCGGCGCCTCCAGGGTCACCACCGGGGTGAAGCCGCCGAAGATCAGACGGGCCCCGTCATAGGGCATGGGATTGTGCTCAGGATTCATCCGCGGGTCGCTCTGCATGATCGTCCCCATGCGACCATGGGCGGCGTCCCGGGTCGCCTTGTCCGGCCATTCGACCCAGGAGAAGACCACGCTCTCCTCCGGCGTGGCCTGCACCGCCCGGCGGAAGTCGGTCTGCTTGCCGTCTGGCACGTCGTCGCCCCAGCATTCCAGGATGCGCAGGGCGCCCAGCTCCATGAAGACGCCGTTGGCGGTGAGCGCATGGTCGATGAATGTCTGGCGGTTGGCCGTGGGCACGGCGATCACGAAGCCGTCGATATAGGTCATGGTCTCGCTCCTGGGGCTTGCAGGCCAGCCGGCCCGACCCGCCTAGGACGAAGGAGGTCCGCCAGGGCCGACATTGGCGCAACTATTCCTCGTTTTTGCGACAGGTCGACCCCCGAAAGGCGGCGAGACCCGCCCGCCTCAGGGCCGCCTGGCCACCAGGAAGGGGCGGGCGTCCTTGGCCGATGAGCCATGGCTGGCGCGCTCGAGGATCTCGAAGCCGGCCGCCGCCAGCTCCCCCTCAAGCTTGTCGGCTGAGAGAAAGGCCACGGAGGGCGCCTTGCCGATCAGCTGCATCACCGGCAAGGCCAGCGGCAGGGCCAGGCGCAGCGGCAGGCTCATCTCCGCCAGGCAGGGGGTCTTGGTGATCAGAAGACCCCCGGGCTTCAGAACCCGATGGAGGGCGGCGAAGGCGGCGTCCCGATCGGCGATCAGATGCAGGACGTTGAAACCGAGGGCGACGTCAAAGCTCCCGTCCGGCCAGGGCCCATCCTCAGGCGCCGCCACGGCGAAGCTGAGCTGGCTGAGGCCCTCGGCGGCGGCCTTCTCCTGAGCGATGGCGATCATTTCGCCCGACAGGTCGCTGGCCTCGTAGCGCGCCACGGCGGGCGCCAGCTGCAGGGCGGCGGTCCCGGTGCCGCAGCCGAACTCCAGCACGCTGTCGCCGGGCTTCAGATAGTGGCGGGTGCGCTCCAGGGTCCGCTCATAGCCGGCCATGTCGGCGATGGGGTCCTTGGCGTACTTCCGGGCGGTCCTGTCCCAGAAGCGGGCGTCGCGAGCGGCGGGGGCGGCGCGGGGCATGGGGGGTCCTGGTCCTCGTCGGGCGGACCCATCCCTAGCATATACGCTGAAGCTTAGAATTGCCGCGCTTGGCACAAGGCATATACGTAGACGCATGACGCCACTGGACTGGAACCGGGTCCGCGCCTTCCTCGCCACGGCCGAGGCCGGCTCCCTGACGGCTGCGGCCGAGCGCCTGGGCCTGACCCAGCCGACCCTGTCGCGGCAGATCGCCGCCCTGGAGGCCGAGCTGGGGGTCGCGCTGTTCGAGCGGGTCGGCAAGAAGCTGGTCCTGACCGAGACCGGCGCGGAACTGGTGGAACATGGCCGGGCCATGGGCGAGGCCGCCGCGGCCATGACGGTGGCGGCGTCCGGCCGCTCGCTGGCCATCGCCGGGCGGGTCAGCATCTCGGCGGCCGACACCTACGCCGCCCACATCCTCCCCGGGATCATCGCTCAGATCCGCCAGGCGGCGCCGCAGATCAAGATCGTCGTCATCTCCAGCAATACGCTGAGCGACCTGCGCCGACGGGAGGCCGATATCGCCATTCGCCATGTGCGGCCCACCGAGGACGGGCTGATCGGCCGGCTGATCGGCGAGAGCACGGCGCAGCTCTACGCCTCCCGCGACTGGATCGCGCGCAGGGGCTGGCCGGCCTCGGCGCAGGACATCGCCGCTGAGGACCTCATCGCCTATGAGGACACCGACCACTTCGCCGGCCTGATGCAGGGGATCGGGCTTGCGGTGCGCCCCGAAGACTTTCGCCTGGTGTCGGAAAACTCGGTGGTCGTCTGGGAGATGGTCAAGCGGGGCCTGGGGGTCTGCGTCATGAGCCGGGAGATCGCCCAGGGGTCGCCGGACATGGTCGAGCTGTTCCCCGAGGCCCCACCGGTGAGGTTTCCCGTCTGGCTGGTCACCCACCGGGAGCTGCGCACCAGCCGGCGGATCCGGCTGGTCTATGACATCCTCGCCGAGGCCCTGGGCGGCCTGGTGGGCGGGGGCGAAGCCCTGCGCGCCGCGCCTTAGGGTTCTCCGCTCCCAGCCGGTCGGGCGCCCTGGCCGCTGTTCTGCTCCAGCAGTTGGCGCATCAGGTCGAGCTGCTCCTGCTGGCGGGCCAGGATGGCCTCGATCTGCTGGACCCGCAGGTGATCGAGCTTGTCGTGCAGGGCCATGATCTCGATCTCGGCCTTGAGGTTCACCTCATAGTCGTGGGCCGCATTGATCCGGTCCTTCGCCGCCTGCCGGTTCTGGCTCATCATGATGAAGGGCGCCTGGATGGCCGCCAGCATGGAGAGCAAGAGGTTCAGGAAGATGAAGGGGAAGGGGTCAAAGGCCCCGCGCCCCAGGGTGAGGTTCAGCAGCGCCCAGGCGCCGAGGAAGGCGCCAAAGGCCAGGATGAAGGTCCAGGAGCCTCCCACCGCCGCCACCTTGTCGGCCAGACGCTGACCAAAGGTCTGTTCGCCGGCGAAGGTCTCATTGACGTCGCGGCTCACCGGGCTGCGGGCCACCGTGGTGGCCAGCACCCGCCGCTCCGCCGCATCCAGATCGGTCTCGGCCTTGCCGAACCACCGCCGGGAGGCCTTGCCGAGGCCACCGCCCTGTTCGCTCATGGCACGTCCTTTTCTGCGCCGAGGCGCCGGCTGGTGGCGCGGCGGGCCGTGATGACCCGCCAGGTCATTGGCCCTGAACCGAAGTCACGCCAGTCTGCCCTGAGACGTGGAGAAAGAGGAGAGTTCGATGACTGGGTTCTGGCGCGTATGGATGGCGGTCTGGCGGTTGTCGGTGGCGAGCTTTGGACTGGTTCTGGCCGCAGGCGCCTTCGAGGCGACCAGCGGGCCCGTGCGGATGATCTTCGACCTGGTGGGCGAGGCCCTGCCCGAGGAAGTGTCGTCGCCGCTCCGGTTCTCCATCGCCCTGATGGGGGCTGTGACCCTGGGCTGGTGGCTCACCCTGGAGGCGGCCTTCAGGGCCGTCGACCTTTTGGGGGACCGGGCGGCGCCTGTCTGGCGGGGTCTGACCCTGTCGGTGGTCGGCTGGTACCTCATTGATGGCGCCCTGTCGGCGGCGACGGGCTTTGGCCTGAACATCATCCCCAACACCGTCCTGCTGGCCGGATACCTTGTCCCGGTTCTGGCCACCGGGGTCATGCGCAGGGCCTGAACCCACGGCTCAGCTGGATTGCCGGCCTCTGGGCGCCTAAGTCCATCCCATGAGCCCGTCCTTCCCGCCGAAACTGGCCCTGGTCCTGGCCGGCGCTGTCGCCGTCGCCTGCTCCCCCGCCCCGAACGCCGAGCGCGCCCAGGCCCAGACCGCGGCGAGGCCGGCGGCTCAGACTCAGGGCCTGGACCCCGAAACCATGGCCCGGGTGGTCGAGCAGGCCCGCGCCCTGCCCAATCTGCACGCCCTGATCGTCGCCCGGGACGGCGAAATCCTGGCCGAACACCGCCTGCGGGGTCCTGGCCTCGACCAGCCGGTCAACATCAAGTCCGCCTCCAAGACCGTGCTCTCGGCCCTGGTGGGCATCGCCATCGATCGCGGCGTGCTGACCGGGACCGACCAGAAGATCGCCCCCCTGCTCTCAGACAGCCTGCCCTCGGGCGGCGACCCCCGGCTGCGGGAGATCGAGGTCGGCCACCTCCTGTCCATGCAGGCGGGCCTCGGGCGGACATCGGGCCAGTATTACGGCGCCTGGGTGACCAGCCCAAACTGGGTTCGCCACGCCCTGGCGCGGCCCTTTGACGACGATCCCGGGGGCCGGATGATCTATTCCACCAGCGCCTCGCACCTGATGTCAGCGGCGCTCACCCGGGCGGCGGGGGCCAGCACCCACAGCCTGGCCCGCGACTGGCTGGCCCAGCCCCTGGGCGTCACCATCCCGCCCTGGCTGCGGGATCCTCAAGGAATCTATTTCGGCGGCAACGACATGATGATGTCGCCAAAGGCCCTGCTGCGCTTTGGTGAGCTCTATCGCCTGGGCGGGGAGATCGACGGGCGGCGCATCCTGCCGGCGGCCTGGATCGAGGAAAGCTGGACCCCGCGCGCCCGCTCCCCCTGGAGCGGCCAGGACTATGGCTATGGCTGGTTCACCAGGCGGAGCGGCGGTCACGACGTGCGCTTCGCCTGGGGCTATGGGGGTCAGATGCTGTTCGTGGTCCCCAGCCTCGACCTCACCGTGGTGATGATCTCAGACCCCTCGCCGCGGCCGCGGGAGGAGAGCCATGTGGCTCAGCTTCACACCCTGCTGGACACCGGCGTGATCCCCGCCGCCGTGACGGGCGACAGGGCCGCCCGCGCCGACTGATCTCAGCCCTTGAGCAGGTTCAGGCAGCGGCCGACGGCCTGGCCATTGGCCTCGGCGGTCTTCAGTTTGAGCTTTCCGCCCATCACCAGCCCGCGCAGGTGGCTGCGCATCAGCTTCTCGATGTCGGAATCGGCTTTCACATGGGGCGCCACGGTCTTGTGCATCAGCTGGCCCTCCGGCGAGAGGCTGGCGGCGCACTTGTCAGCGGCGGGATTGGCCAGGGCGGCTGTGGCGCCCAGACTGGCGACGGCCAGGGTGGAGAGCATCAGGGCGCGGAGGCGGGGGCGGGTCATGGTCTGACGTCCTTGCTGGGGCTTCTGGCGCTCACCGTGCCAAAGGCCTGTGACCGGAGCAAGGCGTTCAAATCGCCGCCGGGGCGGTCGTCAGCCGCCAGGGGCGATCCGCACCGAGACCTCCATGGCCAGGGCGTCGACGGCGCCGCCGGCGAAACTGCCGGAGACGGGCATGATCTGGCCATTGGCCCGACCCACAGCCAAGGGAATCAGCCCCGCGGCGCCGACGCTATTGTGGGTGGGGTCGAAGGTGATCCAGCCGGCGCCGGGCAGATAGATCTCGGCCCAGGCGTGGGTGGTGTCGGCCTGGCGATCCTCGCGATCTGGATCAAACATGTAGCCGCTGACCGCCCGGGCGCCGAAGCCCAGCTGACGGGCCGCCTCGATGAACAGGGCCGCCAGGTCCCGGCAGGAGCCGCTGGCCAGGCGCAGGGTCTCCCCCGCCGTCTGGACGCCCTCCTCGTCCCGCACCCGGTAGAGGGCCGCGCCGAGGACGCCGGCGTTGAGATCCTTGAGCAGGGACAGGGTGTCGGTGCGCGGCCCGGCGACAAAGCCATGCGCCCAGCGCGCCACGTCAGGATCTGGCGCGGGCAGTCGCAACAGGCCCAGGTCGTCGGCCTCCTGGGCCTCATAGACAAAGGGATAGGTCTGGGCGGCTGGTGAAATCGAAAACACCGGCCAGGGCCGCGCATTGGAGGCCACCCGCAGACGGCTCTCGATGGAGAGTTCTGCCGACATCTGGCTGAAGCTGGCGGTGGCGCAGAGATTGCCGAAAACGTCCTGGCTCCAGGCGATCTCGGCGCTGGGCGAACAGGTCAGCTGGAAGTCGAGCACGGCGAGCTCGTGGCTCTCCCGGGGACGCAGCATAAGGCGGTGCGGATGCAGGACCACCGGCCGGGCGAACCGGTAGGTGGTCCTGTGGAGGATCTCGAGGGTCGCTGCAGTCACGCCAGACCCAGACTCGATCAGCGCTTCTTGCCCGGCGAGGCGCCGGCCGCATCCAGGAAGGACCGCGGGGCGGCTTCCGGTTTGGCTGCGGCGGCCTGCTTGGGCTTGCGGACTTCTTTGTTGGATTTTTTCTGGCCCTTGGCCATGGGAGATCTCCGGAGCGGCGGACGCCGCCTTTAGGGAATGGATGGGCTCAACAGCCGTTCATCGTGAGCCGACGATGGGCGCGCCGGGAGGAGAAAACCGGCCCTAACGCGGCCGCAGACCCAGCAGGGAAAAGGCTACCGGAGCCAGAATGGCGCTGACAACGCAGAGCGCCGACACAATCAAAAGGGGAGACATGAAAAACCTGGATGCGCGCCGCACCGGAGGGGATCGACCGCTTGAGACGCGGCACACGCCCGATGACGCACCCCTATAGATGGGGTGTCGCAGGGAAATAGCCAGGGCTGGCCTGGACGTCTTGGCATGGAGGCTCATCCATGGTCCGAAAGACGCCCATGGCGCAGTCCCCCCGTGATCCCCGAATGAATGACCGCCGGCCGGCGGACTCCGCCGAATCCCGCGCCACAGCCGGCTGGGTGGTGGCGGTTCTGCTGGAGCCCGGCCGGGACCGTGAGCAGGGTCAACGCTATTTCGCCATAGGGCGCGCCGACCGCGCCCAGGCCGAATGGGTGGCCATCGACATGGCCCTGAGCCTGGGTCTGCGGGTGGCCGCCAGCCCGGCCCGCGGGGAGGAGCCGGTGCAGGCCCTGGCGCCCCTGTCCCTGGTGCGGATGCGCGCCCTGGGCCTGGCCTCAGGGGAGCGTCGCGACCTGGGTGAGCGGCGGCCCCGTCGGTGGTTGACCAGCTAGGTCTGTGGCGCGCGCGGCGATGGGTGATAAATCGGCTGGCGGCCAAAATCAGAGCATGGGTTTGACCGCGTTTTGACCCTATGACGGGTCCACCTTTTGCTGATCGCGCTCCAGGAGGCGTCATGTCCGATTTGCCCAAGCTCGAACATCCGACGGCCCTGATGCCTCGGGCCTTTTATGGCATGCGGAGCCTTGAGCCGATCAAGGCGGCGATAGACGGCATCGCCGAGGCCATGATCGAGCCCCGCGGCCTGTTCGTCGGCGACAACCTGATCACCATGGCCAAGCGGCTGGGCTTTCTGGACGACCAGGTCTTGATGGGCGCCTTCCAGCGCCACTGCAGCACCGCAGCGGAGCGCGGCGCCCTGTGGCGTTTGGTGACCCTGGTCTGGGCGGCGCGGACGGCCCTGCGGATCGAGGGCGATTTCGTTGAGTGCGGTTGCTACAAGGGCACGTCGGCGCGGGTCATTTCCGAGGTCGTCAACTTCGTCAATCTGGACCGGCGCTACTACCTCTACGACCTCTTCCGTCACGACGACTCCATGCCCCACCACAGCATGGTGGAGCATAGCGACACCCTGGTCGATCAGGTCCGCGAGCGGTTCGCCGACATGCCAAATGTGACCATCACCCAGGGCCGGGTTCCAGACAGCCTGGCTGTGGCGGCGCCCGAAAAGATCGCCTTCATGCACCTGGACCTGAACAACGCCGACGCCGAGATCGGGGCGCTGGAGGTGCTGTTCGACCGGATTTCCCCCGGCGGAATCCTGATTCTCGATGATTTTGGCTGGCTGGCCTATCAGGACCAGCTGTTGGCTGAGGTCCGATGGATGGCCGAGCGCGGCTATCACATTCTGGAGCTGCCCACCGGCCAGGGCATGGTGATCAAATAGCCGCCCAATCGGCCCAGCTCATCTCACGCCCCGGATAGGCCACCTGGCTGAACGGCCAGTCGGCCGCGATCCAGGCGCGGAAGGCGGCGAACAGGGGCTCGTCCAGGGCCGCCGCCGAGGCCCGGACCCAGCAGAAGGCCTTGGCCTCATAGCCCGCCCGCTCGGCCGGGTAGATGTAGGCGCAGCCCAAGCATTCGCCCTCCCCGTCCCCCTGGGGCGCCATCACGGTGTAGGCGAAGGACCGTCGCCGATCGAACTCCCCCTGGTGCCAGCCGAGGTCCACCAGATCCTCCTCCAGGGTCATGTCCGCCCTGGGCCAATCGCTCTCGGGTCCAAACAGGCCCAGCAGGCGCTCCTGGCTGGTCATCACCGCCGCATAGTCCTTGACCAGGTCGTGGATCGTCAGGGGCCGCAGGATGAAGTCGGCGGTGCGCAGGCCTGCGGGTATGGCGAAGTCTGGGGGGACGAACGGCATGGGCTCACTCCGTTGAGCCGCCACCCTGCGGCCTCGAAGCGCCCTTGAGAAGGCCGGCGAACGCCGGGGCGGCCGAACGCCCCTGAGCGGCGGGTTCTGGCGCAGAATTCCTCGATCAGGACGCCGCTTTGATCGTTCAGGCCCCGGTCCCGAAGCGGCCGGTCTCGAAAAAGGTCTCCAGGACCGCCTCATAGGGACCCGGATCGACCCCGGCGGCGGCCAGCCAGGCGGGATTGGACAGGGTGCTGGCGTAGCGTTCGCCGGAGTCGCACAGCAGGGTAACCACCGAGCCGGTCTGGCCCTTGGCGGCCATGGCCTCGATCACCTGGGCGCAGGCCCAGAGATTGGTCCCTGTCGAGCCGCCGCAGGAACGGCCCAGGCGGCGGCTGGCCACCCGGGCGCCGGCGATGCTGGCGCCATCCGACACGGCGATGGCCCGGTCGATCAGCTCGGGATTGAAGGACGGCTCGCAGCGGGCCCGGCCGATGCCCTCGATGATCGAACTCTGGTCGGCGCTGGTGGTCGCGCCGCGATCGGCCACATGGCGATGGAAAACCGAGGCTTGCGGGTCGGCCAGGCACAGCTGCGTCTGGGCGCGGTTGTAGCGGATGAAGCGGCCCAGGGTGGCGGTGGTGCCGCCGGTGCCGGCGCCGGCCACGATCCAGGCGGGCTCGGGATGCGGCTCCTGGGCCATCTGGCTGAAGATCGACTGGGCGATATTGTTGTTGCCCCGCCAGTCGGTGGCCCGCTCGGCATAGGTGAACTGGTCCATATAATGGCCAGACAGTTCGGCGGCGAGCCGGGCGCTCTGGGCATAGACCTCGTGGGCGGCCTCGACGAAATAGGTCTCGCCCCCGTGGAATTCGATCTGCGCCACCTTCTCGGCCGAGGTGGACCTGGGCATCACCGCAATGAACCGGAGACCCAGCAGACGGGCGAAATAGGCCTCCGACACCGCTGTCGAGCCGCTGGAGGCCTCGATGACCGGGGTCTTGGGCCCGATCCAGCCATTGCAGAGGGCGTAGAGAAACAGGGACCGGGCCAGCCGGTGCTTGAGGCTGCCCGTGGGGTGGGTCGACTCGTCCTTGAAATAGAGGTGAACCCCGCCGGCCAGGGGCGCGCGCAGCAGATGGGTGTCGGCCGACCGGTTGAAGTCGGCCTCGATGGTCTGGACGGCGCTGTCGATCCAGGCGCGGTCGCGGCAGAGACTGGTCATGGGGCGGGGTTTCCCGGCGGGGTCTGAACCGCTCGGACATGACCCATTCATCGCCGTCCCGCTAGAGGTTGCGGCCACGGAGCGCCCCATCGCCCAAGGAACGATGACCAAGCGTGGCCGTTAGCCGTCCCTCGGGCGAGACCCGCCCTATTGACGCCGTGGACAGGCGATAGACTGTTTGCTGAACTCAAGGAGCCGATTGAGATGATCCGCACCCCCGACCTGACGAGACGCACCCTGGCCATGGGGCTGGCGGCCGCGCCCTTCGCCGGTCTGTTCGCCGCCGGTCCCGCCGCCGCGGCCCTGCCCGCGGCCGATCAGGCCCTGGTGGACCGGGCTGTGGCCTATCTTGAGGGTCTGACCAACGCCAAGGGCGCCTTCGTCCAGACCGATCCCCGGGGAGTCACCACCCAGGGCGAGATCTTCCTGAAGCGGCCGGGCAAGGCCCGCTTCGCCTACGCCCCGCCCTCGGGCCTGCTGGTGGTGTCTGATGGCAGCTTGGTTTCGGTGGCCAATTCCAAGCTCAAGACCTTTGAGTCCTATCCCCTGGGCGCCACGCCCCTGTCCCTGTTCCTGGCCCGGCAGATCCGCCTGGACCGGGGGGTCCAGGTGACGCGGGTGGCTCGGCTGGCCGACGGCTTCTCCATCACCGCCCGCGACAGCAAGAAGGAGGCGGAGGGCCAGATCACCCTGACCTTCTCCGACCAGCCCCTGAAGCTTGTGGGCTGGACCATCGGCGACGCCCAGGGCCAGGCCACCCGGATCCGGCTGACGCGGCTGGAAAAGGTGGCGAGCCTGGAAGACAGCCTGTTTGTCCTGAAGGACCCGCGCAATCTCCGCCCCGGCCGGGCGAGAATGTGACAATCTCACAACAGGCAAGAATCATCGTGATTCACGCTTGACTTTTATTGTCTTCGTGGCAAATATGACACGTATCGCTGATGCGGGGCTGCGGCCCGGCGGCAGCGCCGTTCCGGAACCTATCCCCTCCCGGCGGCGGCATGAGAGACGACCGACTTAGCGCCCGGGGTTCTCCAGTCCCCGGGCGTTTTCTTTTGGGCGCCTGGAGCCTGAGCGGGTTTTGATCCGATAACCGGTTCCCCCTTATCGCAACGCGCCCTGTGGCCTAAACCACCGCCATGCGCCTCCGTATCGCCTCCTGGAACATCAACTCCGTCCGCCTGCGCGCCGAGCAGGTCGCCCGCTTCGTCGATGAGCAGGGTCCCGACGTCCTTTGCCTGCAGGAGATCAAGTGTCAGGAGGCGGAGTTCCCCCGGGAGGCCTTCGCCGCCATGGGTCTGCCCCATGTGAAGATCGCCGGGCAGAAGGGCTGGCACGGGGTGGCCATCGCCTCGCGCCTGCCGATCGAGGACGCGCCGGTGCTCAATGTCTGCCGTGAGGGCCATGCCCGCTGCGTGTCGGCCAAGATCGCCGGCGTCGAGATCCAGAACTTCTATGTGCCGGCCGGCGGCGACGTTCCCGACCGGACCCTGAACCCCAAGTTCGACCACAAGCTCGACTTCTTCGAGAGCCTGACCGCCGAGATGGGGCGACGCGACCCCAGGGCGCCCCTGGCCATTGTCGGCGACCTGAACGTGGCGCCGGGCGAGTTCGACGTCTGGAGCCACCGGCAGATGTCGCGCATCGTCAGCCACACACCTATCGAGGTGGCGGCCATGGACGCCCTGCAGAAATCACTGGGCTTCATCGACCTGCCCCGGGCCGCGACGCCGGAGCCTGAAAAGCTGTTTTCCTGGTGGAGCTATCGTTCGGCGGACTTCCGCAAGTCCAACCGCGGCCTGCGCCTGGACCACATCTGGGTCTCGCCGGGCTTGAAGGACGCCGCCTTCCGCACCGGCGCCGCCTCATCCCGCGTCCACGACACCGTCCGCGAATGGGAACGCCCCAGCGACCACGCCCCGGTCACCGCCGACCTGGGGCTTTAGGGGCGACAACACTCAGCCCTGGACGTCTTGCGCGCCGCAGGCGCCTTCAAGGTGGGACACGAAGGACACAAAGGGGCGCAAAGGACACAAAGGGCGAGGCCGCCTATCTCTTGGTGTCCTTGGCAATCTTCGTGTCCTTTGTGTCCCCTCTTTCCGCAATAGCCTCAGGCCAAAGCGCCCGGGCGCCTTAGGGCGCCAGGCGATAGCCGCCGGCTTCGGTCAGCAGCAGGCGGGCGTTGCCCGGGTCTGGCTCGATCTTCTGCCGCAGGCGGTAGACGTGGGTTTCCAGGGTGTGGGTGGTGACGCCTGCATTATAGCCCCACACCTCGGCCAGCAGCTCCTCCCGGGACACCGGCTTGTCCCCGGCCCGGTAGAGGTACTTCAGGATATTGGTCTCTTTTTCCGTCAGCCGGATCTTCTTCTGGTCCTGGCCGATCAGGGTCTTGGCCGAGGGTCGGAATTCGTAGCCGCCGAGTTGGAAGACCGCGCCTTCGGACTGTTCGTGGCTGCGCAGCTGGGCGCGGATCCGGGCCAAGAGGACGGCGAACCTGTAGGGCTTGGTCACATAGTCGTTGGCCCCGGCCTCAAGCCCCTGGACCGTGTCCTCGTCGGACGTGGCCGCCGTCAGCATGATCACCGGCGCGGCCAGGCCCTGGTCGCGCAAGGCCTTGCAGACCTCGCGGCCGTTCATGTCGGGGAGATCGACATCCAGCAGCACCAGGTCGGGGCGACTTTCCTGGGCCAGACGAACGCCTTCGGCGCCCGTGGCCGCCTCGACAGCGATGAACTCATCGTGCAGTTGAAGTTGTTCGGCGACGGCGCCGCGCAGGTCGTCGTCGTCGTCGATGATCAGCAGGGTCTTTCTTTGCGCCATGGGGCGAACATGCACCGCATCGGCGCCCCCGGGCAAAGAGTTTTGGGAGCAGAACCTTGATCTACCGCGCCGATTCCACCGGACGCTTCCGGGCGGGCGCCGCCTTGCTGGCCTGCGCCATCGGGCGGGGCGGCATGGCGCCGGCGCCCGACAAGCGGGAGGGCGACGGCGTCTCGCCCATCGGGGTCTGGCCCCTGCGCTATGTGCTCTATCGTCCCGACCGGGGGCTGGTCCCGACCACCGCCCTGCCTGTGCGGCCCATCGTCCCGGACGACGGCTGGTGCGATGATCCGGCCCATCCCGACTACAACCGGCTTGTGAAGCGCCCCTTCCCCGCCAGCCACGAGGCCCTGTGGCGGGAGGACGGGCTCTATGACCTGGTGGTGGTGCTGGGACACAATGACGACCCGCCGGTCGCCCCCCTGGGCTCGGCCATCTTCCTGCACCTGGCCAAGCCGGACTACGCCCCCACCGAGGGCTGCATCGCCCTGTCGCGCCCCGATCTGGAATCGGTGCTGGCGATGGCCGCGCCCGGGGACGCCCTGGCCATCGAGGCCTGAGCCGAGGTCAGGCGGCGGGCCGGGGGCCAAACAGGGCCGAACCGACCCTTACGCTGGTCGCCCCGAACCGCACGGCGGTCTCATAATCCCCGCTCATCCCCATGGAGAGCCGGCCAAGGCCATTGCGCGCGGCGATCTTGGCCAACAGGGCGAAGTGCGGGCCAGGCGGCTCGTCGGCCGGGGGAATGCACATCAGCCCCTCGGGCGACAGGCCATAGAGGTCCCGGCATCGGGTGATGAAGCCGTCGGCCTCCGTCGGCCGGACGCCGGCCTTCTGCGGCTCCTCGCCGGTATTGATCTGGACATAGAGGCGCAGGGCCCGGCCCTGGGCCTGAACCGCCTCGGCCAGAGCCTTGGCCAGGCGCTCGCGGTCCAGGGTCTCGATCACATCGAAGAAGGCCACGGCGTCCTTGGCCTTGTTGGTCTGCAGGGGGCCTATAAGGCGAAGCTCGACGCCGGCCCGGCGGTCGGCCCAACGGCCCTGGGCCTCCTGCACGCGGTTTTCGCCAAAGATCTGCTGGCCGGCCGCCAGGACCTGGGCCACAGGCTCCCAGGGCTGTTGCTTGGACACCGCCACCAGGGTCACATCGGCCGGGTCGCGGCCGCTGGCCCGGGCGGCGCGGGCGATCTTGCCCAACACCTCGGCGCGGGCGGCGGCGGAATCGAAGACGGTCTCGGACATGGGGGATGATTTCGACTTCTGGAACCTGCGGGCGACCGCATGGTCCTTAAGCCGCCGGGCCGGCGGGCAAAAGCCCCTGCCGCCCCTGCTGCTGTTCACCGATCCCGTGCGCACCCCGGACGTCCTGGCCGCAGCCGCGGCTCTGCCGGCCGGCGCCGGGGTGGTCTACCGGACCTTCGGGGCCAAGGACGCCCTTGATGTGGCCAAGGCCCTGCGCCGGCTGACCCTGTCCCGGGGGCTCATCCTGCTGATCGGCGCCGACGCCGCCCTGGCCCGCGCCGCGGGCGCCGACGGGGTGCATCTGCCGCAACGGGAGGGCCGCAAGGCCGGCCCCCTGCGCCGGGGGCGACCGGACTGGATCGTGACGAGCGCGGCCCATGGGGTCCTGGCGGCGCGGCGCGGCCTGGCCCAGGGCGCCGACGCGGTCGTGGTTTCGACGGTGTTTCCCAGCAAGAGCCCCAGCGCTGGGGCGCCCCTGGGCCCCCTTCGGTTGGCGGCCCTGGTCCGCACCGCCGGCGGGCCGGTCTATGGTCTGGGGGGCGTCCATACGAAAAACGCCCGCCGGCTATTGGCCTCGGGCGTGGTCGGTCTGGCGGCGGTGGAGGGGCTTTCGCCCCAGATGTAGGGCCTATGGCCTCAGAATTTCAGCGCCGTCTCGAGGCGCACCCGGGGGGTGGCTTCCGTGGGCTGGGTCTTCTTGAAGGCCGGCTCCTCCTGGTCGCCCAGGGCCACGGCCCCGCCGACCCGAAGGCTGGGGGTGACGCTGAAAAAGGCGCCCGCCTGAACGTCATTGAGCTGCACATCACGGCCGCTGGGTTGGTCGAGATTGAGCGACACCCCCCAACGTCCGTTCTGCAGGCCCCACTTCAGGGTCTTGCCCCCCTGCGGCAGAGCCTCACTGCGGACGGTGAAGTCCACGCCCTTGGTCTTGTCGGTCTGGGCGTGAGCCGCCGTCGACCCGAGAAGGGCCGCCGTGATCGCGCCGAGAAACAAGGTCCGAAAGGACATTTTCACCGTCAAAGGGCCCCCTGCGCCCCGCTGGCCTCGTCGGGAACCCCCGATCGACGCCGTCTTCTCGATTAGAGGCCCGGAGACGGCCGGGTCAACTGGCCTTCTGAGGAGTCTTGGTCCTGTGGACAATATGGCCCGTTCATGTGGCGCCGGAGCCACGCGATTCCTGTTTGGCGCCTGCAATCAGGTTGTTATAGAGGGCGCCGGCGCGGGGCGGCGCCGCGGCGCGACCACGACGCGGAAATTATTGGGAGTCGGATGAACATGCCGTTTGTGCGCGGAGCTCGGTTCTCCAAGGTTTCGATCGCCGTCTTGGCTCTAGGCCTGGTCTCACTCTCAGCCTGCGCCTCCCGCGGCGATGGCGAGCGCCGGGGCCTGTTTGGTCGGGGCCAGGCGCAATCGACCCAGACGGCCGCCATTTCGGTGAACGGCTATCTGTGGCGCGCCAGCCTGGACACCCTGGCCTTCATGCCCCTGGTGTCGGCCGACCCCTATGGCGGCGTGATCATCACCGACTGGTACACCGCCCCGGAGACGCCCAATGAGCGCTTCAAGGCCACCGTCTACATTCTGGACGCCCGCCTGCGGGCCGATGGCCTGAACGTGGCCCTGTTCAAGCAGATCCGCGGCGCCGACGGCCAGTGGGCTGACGCGGCCCCGTCGGCCCAGACCGAGGTCGACCTGGAGAACGCCATCCTGACCCGGGCCCGCCAGCTTCGACTTTCGAACATCCGGGGCTGACGCCCCGGGGCGCGTTCAGCCTGCCCGATCGAACGCGCCGCCCATGCCGTGGCCGGCGCGCCCCTTAAGCTCGCCGGTCTTCGTTCCTTGAACCGAACCAGATCGTGAAGGCTGCCTGAGATGGCGCGCTACAATCCCAAGGACGTCGAGCCCAAGTGGCGTCAGGCCTGGACTGACGCCGAGGTCTTCAAGGCGCAGATCAAGCCTGACCAGCCAAAATACTATGTGCTGGAGATGTTCCCCTACCCCTCGGGGCGGCTGCACATGGGCCATGTGCGCAACTATGCGCTGGGCGATGTGGTGGCGCGGTTCAAACGCGCCCGGGGCTTCAATGTGCTGCATCCCATGGGCTGGGACGCCTTTGGCCTGCCCGCCGAGAACGCCGCCATGGAGCGCGGCGTCGACCCCCGGGCCTGGACCTATGACAATATCGCCCGGATGCGGGACGAGCTGAAGCAGCTCGGCCTGTCCATCGACTGGAGCCGGGAGTTCGCCACCTGCGACCTGGCCTATTACGGCAAGCAGCAGGCCTGGTTCCTGGACCTCTATAAGGCCGGCCTCGTCTACCGCCGCGAAGGCGTGGTCAACTGGGATCCGGTGGACCAGACCGTGCTCGCCAACGAACAGGTGGTGGACGGCCGCGGCTGGCGCTCCGGCGCGGTGGTGGAGAAGCGCAAGCTGAACCAGTGGTTCCTGCGCATCACCGACTATGCCGACGAGCTGATCGAGGGGCTGAAGACCCTGGACCGCTGGCCCGACAAGGTCCGGCTGATGCAGGAAAACTGGATCGGCCGCTCCAAGGGGCTGAAGTTCGCCTTCCCCTGGGCGGGCGCGGGCCCGGCCGGCTTCGAGGATGGCCTGAACGTCTATACCACCCGCCCTGACACCCTCTTTGGGGCGAGCTTCGTCGGCATCGCGCCGGACCATCCGCTCGCCGAACAGCTGGCCGCCGCCGATCCCAAGGTCGCGGCCTTCATCGCCGAATGCCGCAAGGGCGGGGCCAGCGCCGCCGAGATCGAGACCGCCGAGAAGATCGGTCTGGAAACCGGCCTCTCCGTCGCCCATCCCTTCGATCCCAACTGGAAGCTGCCGGTCTGGATCGCCAACTTCATCCTGATGGACTACGGCACGGGCGCCATCTTCGCCTGCCCGGCCCACGACCAGCGCGACCTGGACTTCGCCCGCAAATACGACCTGCCGGTCCGTCCCGTGGTCCTGCCCCCCGGCGAGACGCCCGACCAGGTCCAGGTGGGCGCCGAGGCCTATACGGGCCCGGGTGTGATCTTCAATTCCAGCTTCCTGGACGGCCTGGACATCGAGGCCGCCAAGGCCGCGGCCATCGCCCGGATCGAGGAGCTGGGCCTGGGGGAAGGCGCCACCGTCTATCGCCTGCGCGACTGGGGGGTGGCCCGCCAGCGGGGCTGGGGCTGCCCGGTGCCGGTGATCCATTGCGCCAAGTGCGGTGTGGTCCCTGTGCCCAAGGACCAGCTGCCCGTCGCCCTGCCCGACGACCTGGAGTTCGGCAAGCCGGGCAATGCGCTCGACCGCCATCCCACCTGGAAGCATGTGGCCTGTCCCACCTGCGGCGGCGAGGCCCAGCGCGAGACCGACACCCTGGACACCTTCGTCGACTCCTCCTGGTACTTCGCCCGGTTTACCGATCCCGACGCCGATGAGGCCATCAACAAGGCCGCCGCCGACTACTGGCTGCCGGTGGACCAGTATGTGGGCGGCATCGAGCACGCGGTGCTGCACCTGCTGTACGCTCGCTTCGTCACCCGCGCCCTGGCCGACCAGGGGCAGCTGTCGGTTCAGGAGCCCTTTGCGGGCCTGTTCACCCAGGGCATGGTCACCCACGAAACTTATCGTCGCCAGTCCGGGGAGTGGCTGGAGCCCAAGGAGGTCGAGATCGAGGCCAGCGGCGCCACCCGCCGGGCCGTGCGGATCGAAACCGGCGAACCTGTGGTCATCGGCGACGTCGAGAAGATGTCGAAGTCCAAGAAGAACACCGTCGCGCCCGAGGAGATCTTCGAGGTCTATGGCGTCGACGCCGCGCGCCTGTTCGTCCTGTCCGACAGCCCGCCGGAGCGCGACACCCAGTGGTCCAACGCCGGCGTCGAGGGCGCCTGGCGCTTCGTCAACCGGGTCTGGGCCGAGTTCGACAGCCAGCCAGCCAGCGCGCCGGCCGCCGAGCCCGATGAGGCGGCCAAGGCCCTGACCCGGGCCAGCCACCGGCTGATCAAGGCCATGACCGAGGCGGTCGATGACTTCCGGTTCAACTCGGGCATCGCCCGGCTGTACGAATTCCTCAATGTTCTCAAGGCCAATCCCGCTCAAGGCGGCAGCCCTGCGGTGCTGGCGGCCCGGCGCGAGGCCCTGTCGGTCTTCGCCCGTCTGGTGGCCCCCTTCACCCCGCACCTGGCCGAGGAATGCTGGGCCTCGATCGGCGGCCAGGGTCTGGTGGCCGTCGCCCCCTGGCCGGACTATGATCGCGCCCTGGCCGAGGATGCGGTGAAGATCCTGCCCGTCCAGGTCAACGGCAAGCGCCGCGGCGAGATCAGCGCCCCGGCCGGCGCCGAGCCCGCCGATGTGGAGAAGATGGTGCTTGAAGACCCCGAGATCGCCCGGCGCCTGGAAGGCCTGACCATCCGCAAGGTGATCGTCGTGAAGGACCGCATCGTCAACATCGTGGCCAGCTAGGGCGCGTTCCGATAAGGGGGAACCGGTTATCGGACGAAACGCGCTCCAACTCAGAATGTGATGACCATGTCGCCGCGCCTTGTCACAGCCCTGGTCCTGGCCTGCGCCGCCCTGGCGCTCTCGGGCTGCGGGTTCCGCCCGCTCTACGCCCAGCCCGGCGTGACGCCCGGCCTGGCCGACATCCTGGTCGCCGCCCCCCGGGGCCGCGCCGGCTATCTGGTGGGCGAGGCCTTGAACGACGCCCTGGCCACGGGCGGCGGCGCCTCGGCCTGGCGGCTGGACCTGGACCTTTCGGAACAACGCTTTCCCCGCGGTCTTCGGGTCGACAACGTGGCCACCCGCTACGAATACGTGCTGACGGCGGCCTACACCCTGCGGGACGTCGCCACCCTGACCCCGGCCAAGGTCGGCAACGTCCGGGTCGAACTGACCTATGACTCCGCCGACCAGCCCTATGCCTCGGTCGCCGCCCAGCAGGACGCCCAGGAGCGCGCCGCCCTCGAGGCCGCCCGCCGGATCCAGCTCGAACTCGCCGCCTGGTTCGCCGACCAGGCGGGATCCTAGGGGGCGCAGGCCGGCATGATCCTCAGCCGGCGGCCAGACATCGAGCGTTTCCTGGCCAAGCCGGACCCCGGCGTCCGCGGGGCGGTGATCTATGGCCGCGACATCGGCGTGGTCCGCGAGCGGGCCAACCAGCTCGCCGCCAGGATCGCGCCCAACCCTGACGACCCCTTCGATGTCGCCCTGCTCACCGACGGGGACATCGATGGCGACGCCGGCCGACTGGACAACGAGCTCGCCTCCCAGTCCCTGATGGGCGGCCGGCGCCTCGTGCGGCTGAAACTCTCCAGTGAGAAGGCCAGCCTCGACAAGATGGCCGCTGAGGCCATCAAGGGCCATGCCGACGGCGCCTTCAATCCGGAGGCCTTCTTCCTGCTGGAGGCCGGCAATCTGGGGCGGGATTCAGCCCTGCGGAAGGTCGCTGAGAAGGCCGCCGCCATCGCCGTCATCCCCTGTTACGAGGATGAGCCCGGCGACATGGCCCGCCTGGTGCGCGAGGCGCTGAACGCCGAAGGGGTCGGCCTGAACGCCGATGCGCTCGCCCTGTTCGTCGCCCGCCTGCCCAAGGACCGCGGCGTGGCCCGCCAGGAGATCGAGCGGCTGATCCTCTATCTGGGCCCTCGCAGCGGCGTCACCGCCGGGCCGAAGGATCTGGATGATTTCCTGGGGGTCGAGCCCGAGGCCTCCCTGGCCGATGCGGCGTCGGACGCCTTTGGCGGCCGCATCGCCGAGGCCCAGAGCGGCCTGCGCCGGGCCGCGGCCGAAGGTGAGGCGGGTCCCGCCGCCGTCCGGGCCATCAGCCAGCATCTGGCCAAGCTGCGCCGCACCCTCACCCTGGTGAAAAGCGGGGCAGGCCTGCCCGAAGCCGCCAAGGCCTCCGGGGTGTTCTGGAAGAACGAGCGGGAATTCCTGCGCCAGGCCCGGGCCTGGAGCCTGGAGACCCTTGATGTCGTCCAGCCCGAGGTCCTGGCCGCCGACCGCGCGTGTAAGACCACCGGCAGCCCCGACCGCCTGATCGCCGAGCGCCTGGCGCTGACCATCGCCGCCCGGGCCAAGCGCATGGGGTTGTAGGCCCCGCACGCCCTCACAATCTGGCGTTGACGTCCACAGCCTCCGGACGCATGTTGGCGACCGGCGTTCTCTGGGGGTGGTCATGCGTCGTCTGTCGGTTCTGAGCTTGGCCCTCGCGGGCCTGCTGTTGGGGTGCGCGACGAAACCCACGCCCTCCCCGCCACCTCCCCTGCAGACTGTCGCGCCGCCCAGCGCTGTCGGTGTTCTCCCTGGGCTTTCGGTCAGTCGAGAATTCGCCGCCCCTGGCGACTATCTGGCCCCGCTCCCCACGGCGGTCGTGCTGCTCCATCCGGCGGACGCCTCACGCAACAGGACGTTCTGTGAGGGGTTCGTCGCCTTGAGCCCCACAGGGAGCCCTGGAGGCTTCATCAGCAGCACCGTGTCCACCCGCTGGCCGCTGAAGGTCGACACCTTGACGGCCGATCAGGCCGCGAACTGCGAATTCCTGGTGCAGGCCTACGATGTCGAGCGGGCCGCGGAAATCGGCCAGGGCCTGCGGCAGGCCGGCGTCAGCGCCGCCAGCCTGGAAGGGCGCGGGCCGTTCATCGCTCAGTTCCTGCCCACCGGCGGCGTGGTGGTGGTCAACATGTCGCCCTACAACGCCAATCAGCTGCGGCCTCTGGCGCAAAGCTGGATCACCCTGGCCGGACAACAGGCTCTGGGTCAGGGCGCCCCACCCAACCAGGCGCACGTGACCTGCAATCTGCTGCAGGGAAGCGGCGAAGCCTGTAGCCTGGAACGGCTCGTCCTCGAGAGCACCGCTGGCGTCCTGCGCGAGCGCTTCCCGGAAGCCGCCATCGGCATCGCCCTTGGTCAGCGTGTGCTCTGCGCCCTGCTCCGCGGCGGCGCCCAGGCCAGTTGGTGCGGACCGGGGCCGGCCTGAAGCGCCAGCTCACCCCGTCCGCGAGAGCCTGCGGCAGAGGTCGTCCAGCTGCTCGAGGGTCTTGTAGCTGATCTTCAGTTCGCCGGCGCCGCCACGGTCGGCGATCTGCACGGTCAGGCCCAGCACCTCGGCCAGGTCGTTTTCCAGGGCCAGGGTGTCGGTGTCCTTGTCAGCGGCCGCCCCGCCGCCGCTGCGGCTGGCGCCGCCGCGGGCCGCAGGGGCCGCGCCCTTGCGCACCAGGGCCTCGGTGTCGCGCACCGACAGGCCCTTGGCCATGACCTGCTGCGCCAGGGCCTCGGGGTTTTCCGCCGTGATCAGGGCCCGGGCGTGGCCGGCCGAGAGCTTGCCCTCCACCACCAGGTTCTGAACCGAACCTGGCAGGGTCAGCAGGCGCAGCATATTGGCCACATGGCTGCGGCTCTTGCCGACCACCTGGGCGACCAGTTCCTGGGTGCGGCCGAACCGGGCGATCAGCACCTCATAGCCGCGGGCCTCTTCGATGGCGCTGAGATCGGCCCGCTGGACGTTTTCGACGATGGCGATTTCCATCACCTGCAGATCGTCCAGCTCGCGGACCACGGCGGGCACGGTGTGCAGGCCGACCCTCTGGCTGGCCCGCCAGCGGCGCTCGCCGGCGACGATCTCGAACCGCCCATTGGGCAGGGGGCGCACCAGGATGGGCTGCAGGACGCCGCGCTCGCGGATGGAGTTGGTCAGCTCCTCCATGTCCTCGTCGTGGAACACCGAGCGCGGCTGGGCGGCGTTGGGGTCGATCAGGTCGATGGCCAGGTCGCGCATGGGCGACAGCGCCCTGACCGGACCCGCCGCCTCGGCGGCCTCGGCGGCGGCGGCCGCATCGGCGATGTTCTCATCCTCGGCCTCGCCCAGCAGGGCCGACAGACCCCGGCCCAGACCCCTGCGGTTCTCCGCCATGTTCAGACTTCCTGCTTGCTGGCCGCGGCCTTGCGGCGCTGGCGCTCGCGGACCACAACTTCACGGGCGAGCTTCAGATAGGCCTGGCTGCCGGCGCATTTCAGGTCATAGACCAGCACCGGCTTGCCAAAGGACGGGGCCTCGGAGACCCGCACATTGCGCGGAATGACCGTCTCATAGACCGTCTTGCCGAAGTGGCCGCGGACATCGCTGGCCACCTGTTCCGACAGGCTGTTGCGCTTGTCGTACATGGTCAGAACCACCCCCTGGATCTCCAGGGCCGGGTTCAGGCTGCCCCGCACCAGCTCCACTGTCCGCATCAGCTGGGTCAGGCCCTCCAGGGCGAAGAACTCGCACTGCAGGGGCACCAGGACGGCGTCGGCGGCGGTCATGGCGTTGACCGTCAGCAGGTTCAGCGACGGCGGGCAGTCGATCAGCACATAGGTGAAGTCCCCCTCCCGACGGATCTGCTCCAGGGCGTCGCGCAGCTTGAAGGACCGTCGGCTCTGATTGCCCAGCTCCAGCTCGACGCCGGACAGGTCCGGGTCGGCCGGGATCAGGAACAGGCCCGGCAGGTCGGTGGCCACCACCGCCTCGGTCGCCGGCTTCTCCCCCATCAGCACGTCATAGAGGGTGGTCTTGCGCCGGGCCCGGGCGACCCCCAGGCCGGTGGAGGCGTTGCCCTGGGGATCGGAATCGATCAGCAGCACCTTCTCGCCGACAGCGGCCAGGGCCGTGCCCAGATTGATCGCCGTGGTGGTCTTGCCCACCCCGCCCTTCTGGTTGGCGATCACCAGGACGCGGGCGCGGCTTGCAGGCGCAGCGGCGGGCCGGACCTCCTGGACCTCAGCTTCGGCGGGCATGGATCTTGTTCCTCAGGCGAACGATACGACCGCGGGGATCGCTGGTGCTGGGCAGAAGCTCGGCCTCAAACCGCCAGGCCTCCCGGGCCGCCTCGATCTCGGCGGCCACATCCTGGCCTTTCAGGAAGAGGGCCTGGTTGGCCCCCGTCAGCCAAGGCTTGGCATAGCCCAGCAGGCGGGTCATCGGGGCGCAAGCCCGGGCGGTGACGATATCCACATCCCGCGACAGGTTTTCCGCACGGTCGTTGTGAATCAGCGCCGGCAGGTCCAGGGCCTCGACCACCGCCTCGAGGAAGCGGCAGCGCTTGGCCATGCTCTCCACCAGGTGAACCTCGAACCCCTCGCGGCCCTTGCCGAAGATGGCCAGCACAATTCCGGGCAGGCCGGCTCCGGCGCCCAGATCAGCCCAGGTCAGGGCGTCGGGCGCCAAAGAAATGAGCTGGGCGGAGTCCCAGGCATGCCTTCCCCAGAAGTCAGGCAGGGTCGCCGGGCCGACCAGATTCATCCTTTGATTCCAGTCAGTTAGCAGGTAGCGATAGACTCTAAGCGCCTCGATTTGGGCCGGCGAGGCGCCGCTCAGGCGCACAAATTCCGCCTCGTCGATGTGGGGTACGGCGCTGTGCGCCACAGGGCCGATTTTTTCGGGGCCGTTTTCGGCGTTTTCGGCGACCGTCGGTGTCGAACTCATGCCGCCACCTTGCGGCGGACATGGGCCAGCAGGGCGGTGAGGGCGCCGGGCGTCACGCCCTCGATCCGCGCCGCCTGGCCGAGGGTCAGCGGACGGATGGCCGCCAGCTTCTCGCGGACCTCATTGGACAGGCCGCCGACCGCCCCATAGTCCAGCTCGGCCGGCAGGCGCAGATCCTCGTCCCGACGGAAGGCGGCGACATCGGCGGCCTGGCGGTCGAGATAGCCGGCATAGCTGGCGTCGATCTCCACCTGCTCGCGGACCTCCGGGCGCCAGGCGCTGAGCTCTGGCCAGAGGGCGCAGAGGTCTTCGAAGCTGATGGTCGGATAGGCGAGCAGCTCGACCACATTGCGCACCACCCCATCGGCCTTGACCGGCAGGCCGGCCTGGGCCGCCTTGGCCGGGCTCAGGGTCAGACGGGCGGCGGTGGCGCGGGCCTCCGCCAGGGCCGCGGACTTGGCGCCGAAGGCCGCCGCGCGGCCCGCGCCCACCACGCCGAGCTCAACACCCTTGGCGGTCAGTCGCTGGTCGGCGTTGTCGGCCCGCAGGATCAGCCGGAACTCCGCCCGGCTGGTGAACATGCGGTAGGGCTCGGTCACGCCGCGGGTGACCAGGTCGTCGATCAGCACACCCATATAGGCTTCGTCCCGGGCGAAGACATGGCCCTCGCCGCCGCCGGCCGCGCGGGCGGCGTTGAGGCCCGCCACCAGACCCTGCGCGCCGGCCTCCTCATAGCCCGTGGTGCCATTGATCTGGCCGGCCAGATAGAGGCCCGGCAGTCGCTTGACCTCCAGGGTCGGGTAGAGCTCCCGGGGGTCCACATAGTCATACTCGATGGCGTAGCCATACCGGCGCACCTTGACCTGCTCGAGGCCGGGAATGGTGCGCAGGAACAGGTCCTGCGTCTCTTCGGAGACCGAGGTCGAGATGCCGTTGGGATAGACGGTGTCGTCGTCCAGGCCCTCGGGCTCCAGGAAGATCTGGTGGCTGGTCTTGTCGGCGAACCGAACCACCTTGTCCTCGATGGACGGGCAATAGCGTGGGCCGCGGCCGCTGATCCGGCCCCCATAAACCGCCGATTCCGACAGCCGCTCGGCGATGATCTGGTGGGTCGCCTGCGTCGTATGGGTGATGCCGCAGGCGATCTGCGGCGTAGTGATAGCGGCGGTCAGGAAGGAGAAGGGCACAGGCTCAGCGTCGGCCTGCTGCATCTCCAGCTGGTCCCAGGCGATGGTCGAGCCGTCCAGCCGCGCCGGTGTGCCGGTCTTCAGCCGGCCCATGGAAAGGCCGCTGTCATAGAGCCGATCCGCCAGGCCGATGGCCGGGGCTTCCCCCGCCCGCCCCGCGGGAATGCGGCGGTCGCCCAGATGGATGAGGCCCTTGAGGAAAGTGCCCGTGGTCAGCACCACCCGACCCGCGGCGTAGGTCTGGCCCGAGGCGCCCACCACACCGCTCACCCGGCCGCCCTCGACCACCAGATCCTCCACCGCCTCGGCGAGCAGGGTCAGGTTGGGGGTGGCGGCCAGTTCGGCCTGCATGGCCTGGCGGTAGAGCTTGCGGTCGATCTGCGCCCGGGGGCCGCGCACAGCCGCGCCCTTGGAGCGGTTCAGCAGCCGGAACTGGATGCCGGCCTGGTCGGCCATGCGGCCCATCACCCCATCAAGGGCGTCGATCTCGCGGACCAGGTGGCCCTTGCCCAGGCCGCCAATGGCCGGGTTGCAGGACATCT
>NZ_JAUSBZ010000042.1 GCF_030651755.1 Phenylobacterium sp.
GGATGGTGAAGTCTTCCCGGGCGAGCTTGACGCACTCATCCACCGTGCGCGAGGCGTGCCCCACCTTGAAGCCCAGATCCCAGAGCGCATAGAGCATGAACTCGATCACGCTCTCCACATGGGCGGTCTGCTTGTAGGGTCGCAGGAACAACAGATCGAGGTCGGAGAAGGGCGCGAGCGTGCCCCGCCCATAGCCGCCGACCGCCATCACCGCCAGGCGCTCGCCCTCGGTGGGATTGCGCGCCCGGATCATGTGGACGGTGGTGAAGTCGTACAGCGCGGTGACCACCTCGTCGGTGACCCCGGACAGGAGCCGTGCGGTCTCGATGCCGCCGGCCCCATTCTCCAGCCGCTCCTTGGCGATCATCCGGCCGCGAAACAGCGCCTGCTTGAGGATCTCCAGCGCCCGCCTGCGCTGCTCGGCCTCATCGCCGGCCGCATCCAGCGCCGCCGCCGACAACTGTGCCCGCAGCCGCACCCCATCGACGACATATTCCAGGCGGGTCGGCTTCAGACGAGGGGGCATGGGCTCTGGGGGCTGTGGCGGCGCAGGTACAGCATATAGGGGATCAGCCCTGGCGCGTCAGGTCGAGGGGTTTGGGGCCGGGGCAGGGTCGACCATGGCAGGTCAACTAAAGCGCAGGGCAACTTCGCTCTAGTTGCCAACCCTAGCATCTGCGAGCGGTCAGTCGCGGCGCTTCGGCGCGTTCGCCTACGACAGGGCGTCGGCAAGGGAAGTGGCGTTGGATAGACGTCCGCGATACAAAGATAGCGCTTCAAAGGGGGAACTTGTCATGGCGGATAACTCGCAGCAGTTGCTGGACGACGTGCTAAAACAACAGCGTGAGGAACTCGCGCCCGCACTCTCTGATCAAGATTACTTTGAGGTTTTCTGCGCCGAACAGATCCTCAAGGATTATGATCTTTCCTACGAGGAGGTGCAGGCGGGCATTGTGGACGGCGAACACGACGGGGGCATTGATTCTGCTTACGCTTTTGTAAACGGCGAACTTGTCTATGAGGATTTTGACGTCTCTCCGTTCAAGAAGGACGTGCGTATTGAATTGCACATCATTCAGTCGAAGACATCCGGGGGCTTCAGCGAAGTACCAGTTAACAAACTAATTTCCGTTACTCGGCACCTTCTAAAGCTCGATGCCGACTATGATCAATTTCCACAATATAACTCAGCGGTAAAAGGCGTACTAGAAAATTTTCGGCAGGCTTATCGCGGCCTCGCGGCCAAGTTTCCGACGCTCCGAGTCTGCTATCATTATGCTTGTAAGCGCGCCGACTCGGATATCCACCCAAACCTCGAACTTAAGGCAAAAGAACTATACGAGGTTGCTCTAAGTCTCTTTCTGGATGCAGAAGTAGAGATGGAGTTCTTGGGCGCTCGTCGATTGCTAGAGCTCGCCCGGCGCCGTCCGAAGACGACTTACGATCTAAGAATCTCTAAGAACTTAACTGGCACTAATGGCTACATCGTCCTCTGCCCGCTTAAAGAATATTCGCGGTTCTTGAAGACGGCTGATGGAAAAGTGCGTGCAGAGTTATTCGAGTCTAATGTGCGCGACTTCCAGGGCACGACAGAGGTGAACGCAGAAATTGTAGCGACTCTCCAGAACGAGAAGGTAGTTGATTTCTGGTGGATGAATAATGGAGTGACGATACTAGCTAGTCGCGCGACGCTTAATGGCGACGTTGTTACTATCGCCAACCCGCAGATCGTTAACGGGCTTCAGACCTCCACCCAAATAGCCCGCCACTTCGATGAGCAGGCCGATGATCAACGTAGCGTAATGGTAAAAATCGTTTCCTCAGAAGACGAAGAGACACGCGACAAGATCATTAAGGCAACGAATAGCCAGAATCCTGTACAGCCCGCCACCCTTCGGGCGACCGATAAGGTGCAGCGCGATATCGAGGACGCGCTTAAGTCTGCCGGATTGTATTATGATCGCCGCAAGAACTTCTATAAAAATGAGGGCAAGCCGGCCGACAAGATTATAAGCATTCCACTTATGGCACAGGCTGTAATGACGATTTTACTAGGGAGGCCTGACACCGCGCGCGCGCGCCCTTCGTCGTTGATTAAAGACAATGCAGTGTATGCATCAGCCTTTTCCGAAACCTATCCCATCGGGCTCTATACAAATGCTGCGCTTTTGATTCGTATGGTTGATGGAGTACTCAAAACACGCTCCGAAATGACCGGCCGCGACCGTTCGAACGTCCGCTTCTATGCCCTGTTCTGGTTGGCAGCACTGCTAACCCGTAAGGCCGCGCCCAAAGCGGCGGACGTCGCCAAACTCGACATTAAGAGTGTCGATGTCAGCGAGGTGGAGGCTGCGGCAGATGCGGTCTGGGGAATTTACGAGGCGCTGGGTAAAAGCGATCAAGCCGCGAAGGGCTCGGAACTTCGGAAGCTTACAATGGAAGGTGTCGCTAAGCGCGTCGCCGAGCTGAATGTACCATCTCCGAACGCAGCCTAGTTTCACTGATTGGGCGTGGATGAAGCTCGACGTTGTCGGACATATCCACAACCAACCTTCCGGCCGCGCTCGCTAGTTTCTGACAAGGTCCCCCCCACACACCTCACACCCCGGATCAGCGCCAATCCGTACCGTCCGCGTCTCCGCGGCCAGGCCGTCATAGATCAGCAGCCGGCCCTCCAGCGGCTCCCCCGCCCCCGTAATGACCTTGATCGCCTCCAGCGCCATCATCGAGCCGATGACGCCGGCGAGCGCGCCGATGACGCCGACGGCGGCGCAGGTTTCGGCGTCGGGGGGGATGGCGGGGACCAGGCACTGGTAGCAGGGCTGGCCGGTGAAGACGCCCACCTGGCCGGTCCAGCGGCCGATGGCGCCGGAGACCAGCGGCTTGGCATGGGCCACGCAGGCGGCGTTGACCGCAAACCGGGTGGCGAAGTCGTCGGTGCCGTCCAGCACCAGGTCGGCGCCGGCGATCAGGGGCCCGGCGTTGGCGCTGTCCAGGGCCAGGCGGACGGGATTGATCTTCACATGGGGGTTGAGGGCGGAAAGCTCGGCGGCCGCGGCCTCGACCTTGGCCCGGCCCACGTCTGAGGGGCGATAGATCACCTGCCGTTGCAGGTTGGAGAGGTCGGCCTCGTCGGGGTCCACCAGGGTGATCTGGCCCACGCCGGCGGCGGCCAGATAGAGGCTGGCCGGGGCGCCCAGGCCGCCGGCGCCCACGATCAGCACATGGGCGGCCTTCAGCCTCTGCTGGCCCGGCCCGCCCACTTCGCGCAGCACCAGATGGCGGGCGTAGCGCTCGACCTCGGCGTCGGAAAATTCCATGGCGCTTGACCTCACCTGCCCTGGTCGCCACATCCCGGCGGATGTCGCAGACTTCTTCCAACTTCCCCGACTGGCACGGCACGACCATCCTGGCGGTGCGCAAGGACGGCCAGACCGTCATCGCCGGCGACGGTCAGGTCTCCATGGGCCAGACCGTGGTCAAGGGCAACGCCCGCAAGGTCCGCACCCTGGCCGGCGGCCGGGTCCTGGCAGGCTTCGCCGGCGCCACGGCCGACGCCTTCACCCTGATCGAGCGGCTTGAGACCAAGCTCGAACAGTATCCGGAACACCTGGCCCGGGCCTGCGTGGACCTGGCCAAGGACTGGCGCACCGACCGCTACCTGCGCAAGCTGGAGGCCATGCTGCTGGTGGCCGACAAGGACGCCATCTACACGGTCACCGGCGTCGGCGACGTGCTGGAGCCCGAGAGCGGCGTGGCGGCCATCGGCTCGGGCGGCAACTACGCGCTCGCCGCCGGCATGGCCCTGATGGACTCGCAGCTTTCGGCCGAAGAGGTGGCCCGCAAGGCCATGGGCATCGCCGCGCGCATCTGCGTCTACACCAATGGCGAGCTGACGGTCGAACGTCTCTAAGGCGGCCCGTCGGCTCAAACCTAGTGAACCCATGACAGACTTCTCCCCCCGCGAGATCGTTTCCGAACTCGACCGCTTCATCGTCGGCCAGAAGGACGCCAAGAAGGCCGTCGCCGTGGCCCTGCGCAACCGCTGGCGCCGCCGTCGTGTGCCCGACGCCCTGCGCGACGAGGTGACGCCGAAGAACATCCTGATGATCGGCCCCACAGGCGTCGGCAAGACCGAGATCGCGCGCCGGTTGGCCAGGCTCGCCAACGCGCCCTTCCTCAAGGTCGAGGCCACCAAGTTCACCGAGGTCGGCTATGTCGGCCGCGACGTGGACCAGATCGTTCGCGACCTGGTGGAGAGCGCCATCGCCATGGTCCGTGACAAGCGCCGTGGCGCCGTCGCCGCCCGGGCCGAGGCTGCGGCTGAGGAGCGGCTGCTGGACGCGCTGACCGGCCCCGGCTCGACGGCCGCCCGTGAGAGCTTCCGCAAGAAGCTGCGGGCCGGCGAGCTGGACGACAAGGAGGTCGAGCTGACCCTGGCCGATTCCGGCGGCATGCCCCTGTTCGACGTGCCGGGCCAGCCGGGCGCGTCCATGGGGGTGATGAACATCTCCGACATCATGGGCAAGGCCTTCGGCCAGGGCCGCACCAAGACCCACAAGACCACGGTGATCGGCGCCTGGGCGCCGCTGATCGCCGAGGAGAGCGACAAGCTCCTGGACCAGGAGGCTCTCACCCAGGAGGCCCTGCAACTGGCCGAGAACGAGGGCATCGTCTTCCTGGACGAGATCGACAAGGTGGCCAGCCGTTCCGACCGCGCCGGCGCCGATGTCAGCCGCGAAGGGGTGCAGCGCGACCTGCTGCCCCTGATCGAGGGGACCACGGTCGCCACCAAGTACGGGCCGGTGAAGACCGACCACATCCTGTTCATCGCCTCGGGCGCCTTCCACGTGGCCAAGCCCTCGGACCTGCTGCCCGAGCTGCAGGGCCGCCTGCCGATCCGGGTGGAGCTGAAGGCCCTGACCCGGGATGACATGCGCCGCATCCTCACCGAGCCCGAGGCCAATCTGATCCGTCAGAACCAGGCGCTGCTCGCCACCGAGGGCGTGACGCTGACCTTCACCGAGGAGGCCATCGATGCGCTGGCCGATTCCGCCGTGGCGGTGAACGGCTCGCTGGAAAACATCGGCGCCCGGCGCCTGCAGACGGTGATGGAAAAGGTGCTGGAGGAGATCAGCTTCACCGCCGCCGACAAGGACGGCGAGACCCTGACCATCGACGCCGACTATGTCCGCCAGCGCCTGGGCGAGCTGACCGGCGACACCGACCTGTCGCGCTACATCCTCTAGGCTTTAGGCGGATAGGGGTGGCGGACCCCTTGCGGGTCCTCGACCGCGTAGGCGCCATCGCCGCCTTCGATATAGTCCGGGCCGATGGGCGACTTGCCGTGACCGCCGGGGATGTCCAGCACATAGGTCGGCTGGCAGAGGCCGGAATAGTCGCCGCGAAGGGCGCGCATCAGGGCCTGGCCCTCAGCTATCGGAACCCGCAGATGGCTGGTGCCCGGCGCGAGATCCCCCTGGTGAAGGTAGTAGGGCTTGATCCGGGTCTCGATGAAGGCCCGCATCAGGGCGCCCAGGATGGCGACATCGTCATTGATCCCCCGCAGCAGCACGCTCTGGCTGACCATGGCGATGCCGGCGTCGATCATCCTGGCGCAGGCGGCCCGCGCCTCTGGCGTCAGTTCGTCGGGATGGTTGGCGTGCAGGGCCACATAGACCGCCTTGCCGGGCGCGCTTAAGGCCGCGACCAGTTCGTCGGTCACCGCGGCCGGATCGACCACCGGCAGGCGGGTGTGGAAGCGGACCACCTTCACATGGTCGATGGAGGCGAGACCCGCCATCAGTTCGGCAAGCCTTCGCGGCGACAGCACCAGGGGATCGCCGCCGGTGACGATGACCTCCCAGATCTCGTCATGCTCAGCCACATAGGCCAGCGCCGCGGCGAGTTCGGCCGGCGTCAGCGCGCCTTCGCCGCCCGGCCCCACCATTTCGCGGCGGAAGCAGAAGCGGCAATAGACCGCGCAGACATGGGTGATCTTGAGCAGCGCCCGGTCGCCATAGCGGTGGACGATCCCCTTGACCGGCATGTGGGCGTGATCGCCGATCGGGTCGGCGCGCTCTTCGGGCGTGGCCTCCAGCTCGGCAGGATCGGGCAGGTACTGGCGGGCGAGCCCCGGCCCGCCCTCGGCGATCTGCTGGGCGAGATAGGGCGTGATCGCCACGGCGTAGCGGGCGGCGACCGCCTCCAGCGGCGCGATGTCGGCGGGCGCGATCAGCCCGGCCCCGGCCAGGGCGGCAGGCGTGCGCAGGGTCTTGGGCGCCGGGCTCGTCATCGGCGGCATATGGCTGAGATGCGCCCGGCCCGCAATGGAAGCCCCCTGTCAGACCTCGGCCACCGGGGTCCAGATCACCTGTTCGATCCGCTGGGCGCCAGAGGCCAGCATGACCAGGCGATCGAAGCCGAGCGCGGCCCCGCTGGCGGCCGGCATGTGGGCCAGAGCGGCCAGGAAATCCTCGTCGATGGGATAGCGCTCCCCATAGACCCTCGCCTTTTCGTCCATCTCGGCCTCGAACCGCCGGCGCTGTTCATCGGCGTCGGTGAGTTCGCCAAAGCAGTTGGCCAGCTCCACCCCACAGGCATAGAGCTCGAACCGCTCGGCCACCCGGGGATCGCTGGCCTTGGGCCGCGCCAGCGCGGCCTCAGCGGTGGGATATTCACAGAGGATGGTGGGCCGGCCAAAGCCCAGGTTTGGCTCCACCTTTTCGACCATCACCCGGCTGAAGATGTCGGCCCAGGTGTCGTCGGCGGCCACCCGGATGCCCGTGCCCGCCGCCGCTTGAGCCAGGGCCGCCCGGTCGGTGGTCCCGCCATCGCCCACCGTCGCCAGCAGGTCAATGCCTGCGAACTGCGCATAGGCCTGGGCCACCGTCACGCGCTCCGGCTCGGCGAAGGGGTCGGCCTCCGCGCCCCGCCAGGTCAGCACCTTGGCGCCCAGGGTCTGCGCCGCCAGGGCCAGCAGGCTGGCGCAGTCCTCCATCAGGGTCTCATAGGGGGCGTCCGTCCGATACCATTCCAGCAGGGTGAATTCCGGATGGTGCAAAGGCCCGCGCTCGCGATTGCGCCAGACCCGGGCCAGGTCAAAGATCTTCGTCTCCCCCGCCGCCAGCAGCTTTTTGCAGGCGAATTCCGGCGAGGTGTGCAGGTGCATGGCCGCCCGGCGCCCGTCGTGCCCGATGGCCTCTGTCGAAAAGGCGTGCAGGTGCGCCTCATTGCCCGGCGAGACCTGCAGGGCCGCCGCCTCCACCTCGGTGAAGGCCTGATCCTCGAACCAGCGGCGTACGGCCTTGGTGACCTGCCCGCGGGCGGTCAGGAAGGGGCGGCGGTCGCGGTGGGCGTCCCGATCCCACCAGGGCGTCACGTGCGGCATGAAGTTGTCCGGCCAGTAATGGAAAATCAGCGCCAAAGCTGGCGAAAACGCCTGCGATCCTATAGGTGCGCGGGACCTCTATAGGTTTTTGAGATCAAACGGGCCCGCGTCGGCCCGCCCCAGGTTCGAGGAAGACATCACGTGAAGGTCGCCGCCAGCTCGCTCCGCAAGGGTAATGTCGTCGATGTGGACGGCAAGCTCTACGTGGTCCTGACCGTCGAGAACATCCACCCCGGCAAGGGCACGCCCGTGACCCAGCTGAACATGCGCCGCATCTCCGACGGGGTGAAGGTGTCGGAACGCTACCGCACCACCGAGCAGGTGGAGCGGGCCTTCGTCGAGGAGCGGGAGCACACCTTCCTGTACCAGGACGGTGAGGGCTATCACTTCATGAACCCGGAAAACTTCGACCAGCTGGTGGCCCCGGAAGACGTGATCGGCGACGCCAAGGTCTATCTGCAGGACGGCATGGCCGTGCAGCTCTCGACCCATGAGGGCGTGCCCATCGCCATCTCCCTGCCCTCTCGGGTGACGGTCGAGATCACCGAGACCGAGCCGGCCATGAAGGGCCAGACGGCGTCCTCCTCCTACAAGCCGGCCATGACCGACGCCGGCCTGCGGGTGATGATCCCGCCCTACATCACCGTGGGCACCCGCATCGTCGTCCTCACCGAGGATGGCTCCTATGTGGAACGCGCCAAGGACTGAGCCTCGGTCTAGGCGCTCTTCTTCCGGGTCGATTTGGCCGGCCCGCGCTTGGCCTTGGCGCCGGCGCGGCTGGCGGGCTTGCGCCGGGCGCCGCCGGTGTCGCCCAGGCTGCGCTTGAGCTGCTCCATGAGGTCGCTGACCTCCAGGTCCTTGGGCGCCTCAGGCGCCTCGATGGTGTGGCCCTCCTCCTTTTCGGCGATCAGGGCGCGCAGGGCCTCTTCGTAGCGATCGGCGAACATGGCCGGGTCGAAGTCGCCCTCCTGCTGCTCGATGATCTTGGTGGCGATTTCGACCATCTTCTTGTCGGGCTTGAGGTCGGGAATGTCCTCAAAGGCCTCATCGGCGCTACGCACCTCGTCGTTCGAGCGCAGGGTGTAGGCGAGGATGCCCAGGCCCCGGGGCTCCAGGGCCATGACCCGCTCGCGCTGGTGCATGGCCAGCCGGCCCAGCGCCACCTTGCCCGAGGCCTCCATGGCCGAGCGGATCACCGTATAGGCCTCCACCGCCATGTCCCCATCGGGGACCAGGAAATAGGGGGCGTTCCAGTAGAGCCGGTCGATATCGGTCTCGTCGACGAACCGCTCGATATCCAGGCTGCGGGTCGTCTCCAGCTTGACGTTGTTGATCTCGTCCTGGGTCAGGACGACATAGCGGCCCTTCTCGATCTCATAGCCCTTGACGATATCGGCCCGATCCACCGGCCCGCTGTCGGGGTCGGTGGGGATCATGCGGATGCGGTTGTGGGTATCCTTGTGCAGCATGTTGAAGCTGACATCGCCCGAGCGGCTGGTGGCCGTGTAGAGCGTCACTGGGCAGCTCACGAGGGACAGGCGCAGATAACCCTGCCAGGTGGGACGGGCGGCCATGGGAGGAACTCCGGCGAATTGTTGAGTCACCTCAACGCCTTGGCCGGTGATTCGTTCTTAGGCTGCGGAGTCAGAAAGAGGGGACACGAAGACAGCCAAGGACACGAAGGCGCCGGCGACCTTGTTCTTAGTGTCCTTCGCGCCCCTTTGTGTCCTTCGTGACCCGTTCTTTATAGCGCCTGCGGCGCGTAAGCCGCCGTCGGCTACTTCGCCGGCAAGCCGAGCGTCGGCAGGGTGAACTGTTCCAGGGCGTCCAGCTGGCGGCGGCCAAAGCCCTGGCGCACGGCGGTCTCGGCGCCGAACTCCAGGAGTTGATCGGAGACGGGGTCATAGGCCGGCCAGGCCTGGTCCTCGCAGGACGGCGCGCCCGTCCTGGCGAAGGCGACCCAGCAGCCGTGCATCAGGGTCGCCATGGCCCGGTCCTCGTCGCTGACCACGCTGTCGGGCGTCCGGCGGCCCCAGTATTCGAAGACGTACTGGATCTCCGCCGCATGATGGGCCCGGTCCAGGACCCGCCGGAACCGGTCGCCCACATAGGAGAAGTGATAGAGGAAGGCCGGCGCCCCATCGGCGGCCTGGCCGGCGATCCAGCGGGCCGGCGCGCCGAACACCCGGTCGGTGAAGACCGCCCGGCCCAGGGCCTCGTCCCCCTCGGCGGCGGCTTCCTCGTAGAAGGCCCGCGCCATGGGCGGCAGGTTGGCGGCGAACCTCGCCCCGCCGCCGGGACCGCCCAGCAGGCTGTCCTCTCCATTGTTCCAGCCGATGATCATCGGCACGTCGATCTCAGCGCCGGCGGCGAAGGCCTGGGTCGCCGTGCGCGGCAGGAGCCGCCCGTCAGGGAAGGGGCCAAACTCGCCCTCGACGGTTTTGATCAGGGTGTCTGCGGGCACGGCGCGCAGCTGGGCGGTGGTGGCCTTGGCGGGCAGGCCGAGCTTCTCGCCCGCCGCAACGCCGATCTTTTCCCGGGCCGCCAGACTGTCCGGCTCAAACCAGCCCCCGCCCGACTGGACGATGGCCTTGTGGAACAGGCCCTTGGCCTGGGGCGTCGCCAGCAGGGCGAGCGTGCTCATGCCGCCCGCCGACTCGCCGAAGACCGTCACATTGCCGGGATCGCCCCCAAGGGCGGCGATGTTGCGCTGGACCCACTTCAGCGCCGCGATCTGGTCCATCAGCCCATAGGACCCCAGCGGGGCCTTGGCGCCGGCGGACTTGGTCAGGGCTGGGTGAGCGAAATAGCCCAGCGGACCCAGGCGATAATTGATCGCCACCAGCACTATCCCGTCGCGGGCGAAGTTCTGGCCGTCATAGACCCAGCCGGCGCCAGTGCGGTGCGAGCCGCCGTGGAGCCAGACCATGACCGGGGCGGGCTTGGCGTCCGGCCGGTAGAGGGGGGCGAAGACATTGAGCTGCAGGCAGTCCTCGCTCATCGGCCCATTGGCGCCGCCGGCGTTGGGGGCGCCGTCCTCGCGCATGGGCTGGGGACAGGAGGGCCCGGCCGCCACCGCCGGCCGCGCGCCGGTCCAGGGCTGGGGCGCTTGCGGCGGCGCCCAGCGCAGGGGCCCCACCGGTGGGGCGGCATAGGGGATGTTGCGGAAGATCCGCGCCCGGTCGGTGGCCTCGCCGGCCAGAACCCCGCTCTCGACGCCTACCCGAACCGTCTCTGCGCCCACCGGCGACGCCAGAAGCGCCAGGGCCGCCGCCATGATCCAAGCCCGCATCCCGAAAGCCTCCATCCCCGATTTAGCAGGAGGAGACGGGGCGGCAGGGCCAAGGTCAAGGGAAGGGTGTTTGACATCTAGGCGGCGACGTCGCCCCCGGGAGGGCGGCCGCGGTTTTGTCATGACATGTGCTAACTGGAGATCCCGGCGCTCCCTTGGCGCAGCGCCTGAGCGATCTTGCCTTGGCAAAGGTTGCTACGGGTCGCCGATATCCGTCATTGGGCTGCGGTCGTCCTGAAAGGACTGAGGAATGCGTGTCCATGGCTGAGCCGAGCGCCCCTGTGTGGGATGAAAGACGCCTGCGGCTCGGCGTGACCGCCGCCGGTGTCGCCCTATGGTCATGGAACGTCGACAGTGACGCATTGACCATGGACGACGTCGGTTACGAGCTCTGGACCGTGCCCAATGACGTGATCGTGACATTCGAGGATCTTTCGGCGCACATCCATCCCGCCGACCGCGACCGGGTGCGGGTGGCCTTCAACGCCACCCGCGGCATTGTCGGGCCCTATGAGATCGACTTCCGGATTCTGGTCGGGGACGACGTGCGCTGGATTTCCGCCCGCGGGCGGGGTGATGACGAGGATATTGAGGGCCGCGTCATGTACGGGGTCTTTCTAGACGTCACCGGCCGCAAGCAGGCCGAGGAGGCGAACGAGCTGCTGGCGGGCGAGATGAGTCATCGGGTCAAGAACCTGATCACCATCGCCGGGGCGCTCACCTCGATGACATCGCGATCGGCGGAGACCAAGGAAGACATGGCGCGGGAGCTGATTCAGCGTCTCTCCGCCCTGGGCCGGGCTCACGACCTGGTCCGTCCTGTGCCGGGCCAGACTGATGAGGCCACCTTGCTTGGCGACCTGCTGTCGGTGCTGCTCAATCCCTATGACGACCTCGGCGCGTTCAGCGGACGCATCCGCGTGGCTGTGCCGCGGGTTGGAATAGGCGAGGGCGCCGCCACCGCCCTGGCCCTGGTGATCCACGAACTGGCCACCAACGCCGTCAAGTATGGCGCGCTCTCGGTGGCGGCCGGGTTGCTCGATGTGTCGTGCAAGATCGTGCAGGACGAGGCGGTGATCGTCTGGACGGAGCGCGGCGGGCCGGCAGTCAACGCCCCGAACCCAGGGTCGGGATTTGGCGGACGCCTCCTGGACCGTGTGGTGGAACGTCAGCTGCGCGGGTCGGTGGAGTACCAGTGGCCCGTCGAAGGCATGATCGCGACCCTGACGTTCAAGGCCGACCGCCTGGCGAGCTGAGACCCGCGCCCGATCAGTGAAAATCCCGGCTGCGGATCAGGCGGCCGGTGACCTTGGAGGCGGCGGCGATCTCGGCCCGATCCTCCCGCAGGCGGGAAAGCTGGGGGGTCAGGTCCTCGAAGCGTTCGGCCACCACATGGATCACCTCGCCGGCCTTCTGCAGCCGGCCGTGGACCAGCAGGAAGGCCGAGGTCATCACCAGCCGGCGGTGGGCCTCGAAGGCGTCCTTCCAGATCACCAGATTGGCCCCTCCGGTCTCGTCCTCCAGGGTGACGAAGGTGACCCCCTTGGCCGTGCCCGGCCGCTGGCGGACCAGGACGAGGCCGGCCACGCAGACCTTGGCGCCGTGCCGCAGGCCAGCCAGCTGGACGGCGGGAACCGCGCCCCGGTCCGCCAGCCCCCGGCGGAAGAAGCCGCAAGGGTGAGCCTTCAGGGACAGGCGCGTGGTCCTGTAGTCCTCGGCCACCTGGTGAGGCAGGCTCATCAGGGGCAGGTCGGCCTGGGTCTCCGCCGCGGCCAGCCCGCCTTGGCGAGCGAACAGGGGAGCGGTGTCCTCGACGCGGCCCTCGCCGGTCAGCCCCTTGGCCAGCCAAAGCGCGGCGCGCCGGTCGAGACCCAGGGACCGACAGGCGTCGGCCTCGGCCAACAGATCCAGGGATCGCTGCGACAGACGGGCCTGGCGGGCGAGCCGCGGCAGGGTGTCGGCGCCGGCCGCCCGGGCGTCGACCAGGCGGTCCATCTCCTCGCGGCTCAGGCCCTTGATCATGCGCAGGCCCAGGCGCACGGCCTTCAACCGGCCCTCCGCGTCCGGAGTCTCCAGGGTGCAGTCCCAGGCGCTGGCCAGAATGTCGGGGCCGCGCACCTCCACCCCATGGTCGCGGGCGTCCCGGACCAGCTGGGCGGGCTGGTAGAAGCCCATGGGCTGGCTGTTGAGGAGCGCGGCGCAAAAGACGTCGGGCCAGCGCTGCTTGACCCAGGCCGAGGCGTAGACCAGCAGGGCGAAGCTGATCGCGTGGCTCTCAGGGAAGCCATAGGAGCCGAAGCCCTCGATCTGGGCGAAGCAGCGCCTGGCGAAATCGGGGTCATAGCCCCGGGCGACCATGCCTTCGATGAACTTGACCCCATAGTCCCCCACATTGCCGTGGTGGCGGAAGGTGGCCATGGCCCGGCGCAGGCCGTTGGCCTCGGCGTCGGTGAACTTGGCCGCCTCGATGGCTAGGCGCATGGCCTGCTCCTGGAACAGCGGCACGCCGAGCGTCTTGCCCAAGACCTGTTTCAGTTCGTCAGCCGGCCCGTGGTCGGGATGGGGGGCGGGGAAGTCCACCGGGTCCTTGCCCTCCCGGCGGCGCAGATAGGGGTGGACCATGTCGCCCTGGATGGGGCCTGGCCGCACGATGGCCACCTCGATCACCAGGTCATAGAACCGCCGGGGCTTGAGCCTGGGCAGCATGGACATCTGGGCCCGGCTCTCCACCTGGAAGACGCCGACGGAATCGGCCCGGCTCAGCATGTCATAGACCGCCGGGTCCTCCTGAGGGATGTCGGCCAGGTCGTGCAGGTGCTGGCCGTGGTCGGCCCGCAGCATGGTGAGGCTCTTGCGCAGGGCGCTCAGCATGCCCAGCGCCAGGACATCGACCTTCATCAGGCCCAGCGCATCGATGTCGTCCTTGTCCCACTCGATGAAGGTACGGTCCTTCATGGCCCCATTGCCAATGGGTACGGTCTCATCCAGCCGCCGCTTGGTGAGGATGAAGCCCCCCACATGCTGCGACAGGTGCCGGGGAAAGCCGATCAGCGCCGTGGCGAGCGTGGTGGCCCGGCGAATCTGCGGATTGTCGGGATCGAGCCCCGTCTGGCGGACATGGTCGTCAGGCGTGCCGGTCCCGTAACTGCCCCAGACCGTGCCGGCCAGCGCCGCGGTCACGTCCTCGGTGAGGCCGAGCGCCTTGCCCACCTGGCGGATGGCCATGCGCGGGCGATAGTGGATGACGGTGGCGCAGATCGCCGCCCGGTCGCGGCCATAGCGGCCATAGACGTACTGCATCACCTCTTCGCGCCGCTCGTGCTCGAAATCCACGTCGATGTCCGGGGGCTCGCCGCGCTCTTCAGAGATGAAGCGGGAGAACAATAGGTCCTGGTCGGGCTTGGTGGGGTCCACCGCCGTGACGCCCAGACAGAAACAGACGCAGGAATTGGCCGCCGATCCTCGCCCCTGGCAGAGAATGCCCTGGGCCCGCGCCCAGGCGACGATGTCATGGACGGTGAGGAAATAGTTGGCGTAGTCCAGCCGCTCGATCAGATCGAGCTCATGGTTCAAGAGCTTGCGCACCTTGTCCGGCACGCCCCGCCGGTAGCGCTGGGAGGCGCCGCGCCAGGTGATGTCGCGCAGGTGGGCGATGGGGGTCTTGCCCGGCGGCACGGGCTCGTCGGGATATTCGTAGCGCAGCTCTGACAGGTCGAAACCGATCAGGCCGGCGATGGCTGTCGACCGTTCCAGGGCCTCTGGAAAGCGGGCGAACAGCCGGGCCATCTCGGCCGGCGACTTCAGGTGCCGCTCGGCATTGGCCGCCAGGCGCCAGCCGGCCTGGTCGATGGTGGTCTTTTCGGCGATGCAGGTCAGGACGTCCTGCAAAGGCCGCCGCTCCGGCCCGTGATAGAGCACGTCATTGACCGCGGTCATGGGCGCGCCGCTGGCCGAGGCCAGGGCCTCCAGCTGGGCCAGCCGGGGCAGGTCCCGGGCGCCATAGCCCCTCGCCGCCGCCAGCCAGACCTGGCCCGGAAAGTCCCCGGCCACCTTGGCCAGGGCCTGGGCGAAGGCCTCGTCCAGGTCGGTGGGCGGGACGGCCAGCACCACCTGGTCCTCCGCATGGGCGGCGAAGTCCTCGTAGAAGAGCTCGCAGCCCCCCTTCCTCGCCCGCCGCTGGCCGAGCGTTAGCAGGCGGGTCAGGCGGCCATAGGCCTCCCGGTCCTTGGGATAGCAGACCAGGCTCGGCGTCCCGTCGGCGAAGTCCAGGCGGGCCCCGGTCAGGACGCGGATCTTTCGCTCGCGTCCGGCGCTCCAGGCCCGCACGACGCCGGCCAGGCTGTTGCGGTCGCAGACGCCGATGGCCGCAATCCCCAAAGCCTCGGCGGTGGCCACCAGCTCCCACGGGTGGGAGGCGCCCCGCAGGAAGGAGAAGTTGCTGGCCGCCATCAGCTCGGCATAGGCGGGGGAGGGGTTAGGCGACATGGCTCGCCTATCCGAACAGGCCGTGCAGCCACCACCTGGCCGGGGCGCCCGCCTCATAGAGGCCGGCGCGGAAGATCCAGAACCGGGCGCCGGCCTGGTCCTCCACCCGGTAATAGTCCCGCACATGGGTGGTCGAAGCCGCCTCGATGGGCGCCTTCCACCATTCCTCGGCGATCCGTTCGGGCCCCTCGGCCAGACGCACCCGGTGCAGCTGGCCCCGCCAGCGGAACTGCACCGGCGGATCGTCCGGCACAGGGGCCGTGGCCTCAATGGGTTCGGGCCGGCGAAACAGGCGGATGGGCCTGGGCCGCGCCGGGTCCCAGCGGGCTGGCGGCTCGGGAGAAAAGGGCGCGCGCCTGGCCACCGCCCGCTCGGGCACATGGCTCTCCACCGCCTGGCTGGTCCAGACCCGCTCAGCCCCCAGGCGGTTGGCCAGGCGGTCCACCAAAGGTGCGATCTCCACAGCGCTCTGGCCCACAGGCTCCGGGGCCAGGGCCGCCTGCCGGGCGCTCAACGCCTCCACCTCGAAGGCCGCGAGCGTCACCTGCTCCACCCCAAAGCCCGGATCCACCTGGTCGAGCCTGGGCAGGAAGAGGCGGGTGATCCGCGCAGCCTCCCGGGCGCCGACGGCCAGGCCCACCTCCACGGTCTGGGGCCGGCCGTCCACCCGGTGATAGGCGAGCTCGAAGCGCCGGGCGCCCTGGCCCTCGGCGCTCAGCCGGGCGCAGAGCCGCTCGACGATGTCGCCGCACACCCGGGCCAGATCCTCTGGCGTGCTGATGGGCTCGGCCAGGATCAGGCGGTCGAACCAGGGATTGGGGGGCCTGCGAAAGGCCAGGGCCTCGGGCGCCTCGCCCAGGGCCTGATCCAGGCGGGTGATCAGCTCCAGGCCAAAACGCTGGGCGAGCTGGCTGCGCGGCAGGCGGCGGACCTCGCTGACCTTGCGCAGGCCCAGGCGTTCCAGCTGGGCGCAGGCGGCCTCTGAAATGCGCAGGGCGCTGGGGGGCAGGGGATCGAGCACCTGTCCTTGCCGCCCCGGCGGGCAGAGGCCGGCCCCGTCCCCGTGGCGGGCCAGGGCCCAGGCGGCGCCCGGCGTATCGGCCACCCCGCAGACCACGGGCAGACCGTTGCGGGCCAGGCGGCGGCGGAAGTCGGCTGTCAGGGCGGCCTCGCCCCCCCAAAGATGGGCCAGCCCCGTCACGTCCAGGAACAGGCCGTCAGGCGGATCGGGCGCCACCGCCGGGGAAAAGCGCACGCACCAGTCCACCAGGGCCCCGAGGGCCTGGGCGTCGGCCTCAGGCTCGGCCTCGGCGGTGACGAGATCAGGGACATAGGCCAGGGCGTCGGCGGCCTTCTGACCGGGAAACAGGCCAAGGGCCCTGGCCGCCCTGTCCACGGCCGCCAGCCGGCGGGTTCCACGGCTGGTCTCCACCAGGGCCAGGGGGGCTTCAGGCGCGGCGCCGGCGCGGCGCCCCTTGCCCCCCGGCGGGGAAGGGGACGGCGGGGCTTGCGGGGCGGGCGGCGGGTTGCGTCGGCGCCAGTTGTCGATCGCCCAGGTCGGCGACCAGGCGCAGAGGATGCGTGCCATCCTGGATCTCCGTATCGTCATAGGCGGCGGGACTTTCAAACAGCCAGGCGCCGGGGCGTCCGCCGCGACAGCGCTCCAGGGTGGCGCGCCAGCGGGGCGCCCCCAGGCCCGGCCGCCCGGCCATAGGCGCGCTGGGGGCCGGGGCGATGGACCAGCGGGAGGCCGCCGCCGATCCCTGGGCCGCGCCCGCCGCTCCGCCGCCAAAGGGCCGTCGGGCGATGAGGAAGCCGGTGGCCTGACCCTTTTCGCAGGCCAGCTGCAGCCGGCGGCCCGCCGTCAGGTCGCAGGCCTGGGCCTCCACGAACACGACGCCCACCCCGGACGCCGCCAGGGCGTCCTCGGCCGCGGCCAGGGCCTGGGCCTCGTCCCTGGCCCAGACCTCGATCAGGGCGCCTGCGGGAAAGCCCAGCCCCGCCAGGCCGGGCGCGTGCAGGTCGTCCCGCCGGGTGATCCATACCGCCGGCCTCTTCCTCAGGAGGGGCAGGGCCATCAGGGCGGCGAAGGCGGCGGGCGCGGCGGCGGTCTCGGTCTCCATCCCTTCGCCCCCCACCTCATGCCAGCGGCGCAGGGGCAGGCCCCGGCCGCCCGGGAAGCAGCGGTCGATGCGCGGGTCGCCGAAGGGGAGGGACTCAGACTCCCCCCGCCCGCCCGTCTCCAGGGCGGCGATCTTCGCCCGCACGGCGTCCAGAGCGCGTTCCGCAGAGGTGGACCCCGGTTTTACGGTCAAGATGCGCTCCTGCTCGGGGCGCCCGCTGCAAAAACCGGCCATGGCTCCTCATCCTTTGTTCTAGTTTTGTTCTAGTCCGGAGTCCGCCAGAGTCAATCAACCCAGAATGAGTCGGCGGACCTCGGCCCTCGCCGGCCCTCGCGAATCTGATACCCCCAGGGACCGCGTGGGCGCCGGCCAGACCGCGAACCGGAGCCCGCGCCCCGCGTTGCGTCCTGGTTCAGGCGACGCATCGTCAGGAAGGGCGCGCATGCTGCGACGATTTATCGACTGGTGGCGGGGGCCAGCCCCCGTTCCCCGGACGCCCGCGGCGCCGACCCGGCAGGCCGGCGCGGTGCCCTATCGCGTGACGGACAAAGGCGTGTCGGTCCTGCTGGTCACCTCGCGGCGCACCGGCCGCTGGGTGTTTCCCAAGGGCGGGCTGATGAGCGGCCGCACCCCCTGGGAGTCCGCCGCCCAGGAGGCCCTGGAGGAGGCCGGGGTCGAAGGTGAGGTGGAGGATGTGGCGCTCGGCGCCTATCCTTCCGTCCGCATTCGCGGCGATCGTCGGGAGGATCTGGAGGTCAGCCTCTACCTCCTGCGGGTGACCCGTCAGCTGGACCGCTGGCCCGAGCGGGGGCAGAGGCGCCGCCGGTGGATGAGCCTGTCCGAAGCCGCCGTCCGCCTCGGCGACCCGGGCCTGGTCGATCTGCTGAACCGGGCGGCCGAGCGCCTGGAGGCCCAGGCCGCGCCGGTCAAGGCAGCCAAGGGCCGCCGCAAGATCAAAGCCGCGTCAGGACGCTGAGCAGGCCATACATGCCGGCCGCCAGCCCTCCGGCCGCCGGGACGGTGATCACCCAGGCTGCGGCGATGCTCCAGGCGTGACGCCGGCGCACCAGGCGGCGCTTCTCCGTCTTCTCCCGCTGACGTTCAGTGAGCTCGACAGGCGGGGGCGGCGGGGCGGCGAGGCCTTCGGGCGCGACCCCGTTGGGCCGCCGCCGCACCCCGCGATTGGTCAGGATCTCCCGCAGCAGACCCACCCCGAAAATGCCGCCAATGGCGATGTGGGTCGAGGAGACCGGAAGGCCCAGGGTCGAGGCGCCCAGCACGGTGATGGCCGCGGCCTGGGCCACGCAATAGGCCCGCATGGCGTCCATCTTGGTGATTTTCTCCCCGACCGTGCGGATCAGGCGGGGGCCGAACAGAGCCAGGCCAAGGGAGATGCCCACCGCCCCGATGGCCAGCACCCAGAGCGGCAGGGCGACATCGCCGGCCGTGGTGGCCGAGCCGGTCTGGGTCGCGCTGACGATGGCCGCCAGGGGACCCACGGCGTTGGCCACATCATTGGCGCCGTGGGCGAAGGACAGCAGCGCCGCCGCGCAGATCAGCGGCAGGACGAACAGCCGGCTGACCTCCTTGCGACGGTTCTCCATCCTGGCCGCGCGCCGCGCCACCCATGGGCGGGCCGCGAGCCAGCCGGCCAAGGCCATGATTCCGCCCAGGACCAGAGCGGTCTGGCCAGACGGGCTCCAGACCCGGTTCAGGCCCTTGCTCAGCATGTAGAGGGTGAAGACTCCGCTCATCAGGCCAATCAGCACCGGCACCCAGGTGCGAGCCGCTGCGACCCGGTCCTGACGGAACAGGATGGTCACCTTGATCAGGCCCAGCAGGCCCGCGGCCACAAGTCCTCCAAGGACTGGCGAAATCACCCAGCTGGCGGCGATGGCGCCGAGCGTCGGCCAGGCCACCACCCCGAAGCCGGCGGCGGCGACGCCGGAGCCCAGGACGGCGCCGACAATGGAGTGGGTGGTGGAGACCGGGGCCCCGATCACCGTGGCCAGGTTGATCCAGACCGCAGCGGCGAACAGGGCGGCGGTCATCACCAGTATGAAGTTCACCGTCCCCAGGTCGGCCGGCGGGGTGATGATGCCCTTGGAGACGGTGGAGACCACGTCGCCCCCGGCCAGGATGGCGCCGGCCGCCTCACAGACCCCGGCGATCACCAGGGCCGCGGCCATGGGCAGGGCCTTGCCGCCTACAGCCGGGCCCATATTGTTGGCCACGTCATTGGCGCCGATGTTCAGGGCGAGGTAACCGGCGATCACGGCGCCGACGATGGCATAGATGGCCAGCGGGCCGTCGCCGACCACCAGGGTGGCGAAGATGGTGACCGCCACCAGGAACAGGACTGACAGCCCCGGCAGGGCGATGGAGCGCGACAGGTCGTGGGTCGCGCTCTGCAGGCGGGTGACCTTACCGAGGTCCTTGTCGAGGGTGGTCTTGGCCAAGGGGCGTGTCTTCCGTGGAGCCGATCGTCCGTCGGCGGCGCATTAGCACAGACGGTCGTCCAAAACAGGGGCGCGACGCGCCCGGGACGACGCGGGGCCGGACATTTCACTTGTCGGCCGCCCCTGGGTGGTCAAACCTGACGCCGCAGTTTGATGGAGATTTTGAACTTCATGCGCCATGTCCTGCTCGCCACGCTGGCGGCCATCCTGCTGGCCGGGCCGGCCGCCGCCCAGGAGACGCCGCCGCCGCAGGGGCCCGCCACCGAGGTGAGTGGGGTGAATGTGGATGGAGAGACGCCGCCCGTTCCACAGACCGACCCGGTGATCTGCCGGCGGGTGGAATCGACCGGCTCACGGATCTCCACCCAGAAGGTCTGCAAGCCCAAGAGCGAGTGGGTCGCCCAGAGCCGGCGACGCTCGGGCGGCGGAGACGTCAACCAGTCCGACTGCGGCGGCCCCTCGGGCTGCGAAATCTACGCCTTGCCGTCCACCTGAGGGAGGCCAGCGGCGGGGACCATCCAGTCGGGTTCCGGCGTGACCGGGAAGCGGACGGCGGCGATGTGGGTGCGGCCTTCCAGCCAGGCCTTGGCGAGACGGTGGGCGCCGTCCATCAGCTGACCCTCGGCGTTGAGGATCACCGGATAGGTCAGATCGGCGTTGAAGATGCGCTGCGCATGGCCCGCCACCTCGCGGATGCTGGGCTTATGACGGCCCTGGAACCAGCAATCGACGTCAAACTCAGGAATGTCGGAGAGGGCGACCGGCTGCACGGGCAGGTCGGCCGCCAGGGTCCAGAGGCGCTGAGTCCACCAGTACCCGCGCCCGCCGGGCACGGTGCGGGAGTGCTTCTCATCAGGGGGGCCGGCCATGGCGGCAGCGTCGCTTTGACGCCGCCGCCTGGCAAGACCGATCAGAAGCGCAGGGTGCGGGCTTCCTTGACGTGGGGCAGGGCCTGGATGTTGGTCATCAGGGCCTCGCTGGGCACCTGGTCGACGCCGACCAGGGCGATGGCGTCGTCTCCGGCCGAGACGCGACCGAGGTTGAAGGTGGCGATATTGACGCCGGCCTCGGCCAGCATGACCCCGAGCGCGCCGATAAAGCCCGGCTTATCCTCATTGTTCACATAGAGCATGGTCGGGCCGAAGGGCGCGTCCAGATCCATGCCCTTGACCTCCACCACCCGCGGCGTGCCGGCCAGGACCGAGCCGGCGAACGAGCGCTTGCCCTTCTCGGTGGTGACCGTGATGCGGATCAGGCTCTCATAGATGGGGGAGTCTTCCTGGTGCGACTCCGACAGGGTGATGCCGCGTTCCTTGGCCACGGCCGGGGCCGAAACCATGTTGACCGCGTCGCCCAGCATGGGCCGCAGGACGCCGGCCAGGGCCGCAGCGGTCAGCGGCTTGGCGTTCAGCTTGGAGACCTCGCCCTCATAGGCGATGTCGATGGCCGCCACCCCGTAGTCGACCATCTGGCCGGCGAAGACGCCGAGCTTGCCGGCGAGGGCGATGAAGGGCGCCAGGCGCGGGGCCTCTTCGGCGGTGACCGAGGGCGAGTTCAGCGCATTGGTGACCGCGCCGGTGAGCAGGTAGTCGCTCATCTGCTCGGCCACCTGCAGGGCGACATTTTCCTGGGCCTCGTTGGTGGAGGCGCCCAGGTGCGGGGTGGCGATGAAGTTCTCGGCCCCGAACAGGACATTGGCCTTGGCCGGCTCCTCGACGAAGACGTCAAAGGCCGCCCCGCCGATATGGCCTTCGTCCAGCAGCTTGCGCAGGGCGGCTTCGTCCACCAGGCCTCCGCGGGCGCAGTTGATGATCTTCACGCCCTTCTTGGTCTTGGCCAGGTTCTCGGCCGACAGGATGTTGCGGGTCTTGTCGGTGAGCGGGGTGTGCAGGGTGATGAAGTCGGCCCGGGCCAGCAGATCCTCCAGCTCCACCTTCTCCACACCCAGCTCCACGGCGCGCTCCGGCGATAGGAAGGGGTCGTAGGCGACCACCTTCATCTTCAGGCCCAGCGCCCGGTCGGCGACGATGGAGCCGATATTGCCGGCGCCGATCAGACCCAGGGTCTTGGCGTAGACCTCGACGCCCATAAAGCGGTTCTTCTCCCACTTGCCGGCCTGGGTGGAGACGTCGGCGGCGGGCAGCTGGCGGGCCAGGGCGAACATCATGGCGATGGCGTGCTCGGCCGTGGTGATCGAATTGCCGAAGGGGGTGTTCATCACCACGATGCCGGCGGCGGTGGCGGCGGGGATGTCGACATTGTCGACCCCGATGCCGGCCCGGCCGATGACCTTCATCTTCTTGGCGGCGGCGATGACATCCTTGTCGGCCTTGGTGGCCGAACGGACGGCCAGGCCGTCATAGTCGCCGATGATCTGCAGCAGTTCGTCCTTGGTCAGGCCGGTCTTCACATCGGCGTCGACGCCGCGTTGCTTGAAGATCTCGATGGCGGCGGGGCTCAGCTTGTCAGCGATCAGGACGCGGGGCATGGGGGGTCTTTCTGGGATGCACGCCTGCCGTTCGCGGTCAGGCGGTGATGTCGGGGAAGGCGGGAGCGTGCGCGGCACGCCCCCTTCAGGTCGGACGGAGGCTCAAGCCGCCTGGAGGTCGGCGACCAGGGACTCAAAGGCCCAGTCCAGCCAGGGCGTGAGCGCCTCCAGGTCGGAGGTCTCCACCGTGGCGCCGCACCAGATGCGTAGGCCCGGGGGAGCGTCGCGATAGCCGCCGATGTCCAGGGCCACGGCTTCCTTCTCAAGCGCTGAGGCCAGCTTCTTGGCGAAGTCGGCCTGGGCCGCTTCGTCCAGGGCCGTGACCTTCGGATCGACGACCTTCAGGCAGACCGAGGTGTTGGAGCGGAGGGCCGGATCGGCGGCCAGGAACTCGACCCAGTCTGTCTTTTCGACCCAGCGGGCCAGGACGTCGAGATTGGCGTCGGCCCGGCGGCGCATTTCCGTCAGGCCGCCGATGCGCTCGGCCCATTTCAGGGCGTCGATGGCGTCTTCCACACACAGCATGGACGGCGTGTTGATGGTGGCGCCCTCGAAGATCTCGAGATTCACCTTGCCGCCCTTGGTCATGCGGAAGAGCTTGGGCATCGGCCAGGCCGGGCTGTAGCTTTCCAGGCGGGCGACGGCGCGGGGTGACAGGATCAGGACGCCATGGGCGGCCTCGCCGCCGAGCGCCTTCTGCCAGGAGAAGGTGACCACATCGAGCTTGGCCCAGGGCAGGTCTTGGGCGAAGGCCGCGCTGGTGGCGTCGCAGATGGTGACGCCCTCGCGGTCGTCGGCGATGAAGTCGCCGTTCGGGACTCGCACGCCAGACGTGGTGCCGTTCCAGGTGAAGACCAGGTCGGCGTCCTTGCGCACCTTGGTCAGGTCCGGCAGCTCGCCATAGGGGGCCGACAGGACCTCGGCCTCGATCTTCAGCTGCTTGGTCACGTCGGTGACCCAGTCCTTGCCGAAGCTCTCAAAGGCCAGCAGCTGCACGGGTCGCGCGCCCAGCATGGACCACATGGCCATCTCGACGGCGCCGGTGTCGGAGCCCGGCACGATGCCGATCAGGAAGTCGTCGGGGACCTGCAGCACCTGGCGGGTGCGGTCGATGGCGTCCTTCAGCCGCGCCTTGCCCAGCTTGGAGCGGTGCGAGCGTCCGAGGACGGCGTTGGTCAGATTTTCGGGGGTCCATCCGGGGCGCTTGGCGCACGGGCCGGACGAGAATTCAGGGCGAGCCGGCCGCATGGCGGGCTTGGTATGGTCAGTCACTGCGATGTCTCCCATCCTTGCAGATGAGCAGCGCCCCGTTGGGAGGGCGTGGCCCGCCGCGCACAAACGCCCATTTGCGCGTCAGGACAAGCAGTTTTTTGCTGAAAACCCCGTCAGATTGTCTCAGCGCGGGCAGGAATGACCGCCGCCTCAGCCCGCCGCCGCCGCCGGCTGGCGGCCCAGGTTCCCAGGGTCAGACAAGCCAGAATTCCGAAGAAGTTCAAATTGTTGATGACGACATAGATGGCGTCATGCTTCCGCTCCAGGACGAAGTAGGCAGCCTGAAGAGAGAATTGGACCGCCTGGAACAGCATGGCGCCGCCAAGCCAGAGGCTTGTGAAGCGTATAGCTAGCCCCAGAAACCCCAGGGCAAGAGCGCCTTCAAGGATCATCCGCCCGACAAGAAAAGCCTCATACTGCCGCAGGCCATTCGAGTACGCGAAGAGGTCGCCAGCCGCGGTAACAACCGTGAGCGTGAGGATCAGGCCAGCGCCGACGCGTTCAGGGGCGCCACCACGGCAAAATGCGAAAGCGCACACCGTCAATAGTAGGGTCCAAAGGAGAACCCACGTCAGAATATAGATTGTGCCAGCAGTCATCGTTGCGCCTCTAAACCCGATTAGAGGCGCAACGAAGTTAATCTATTGCAATCAGCCGACGTCGCGCATGGCCGGGACGTTGCGGGCCGGCTCGAAGGGCTTGTCGGGGCCGACCAGCTTGGTGCGGATGCCCAGGCGGAGCTTGGCTTCGTTGAGTTCGCCATGCACGCCGACCATGGCGGTGCGGGCTTCGCCCAGCGCCTTGATGGCGTCCACCAGCTTGGCGGCGGCATCGTCGCCGAACACGGTGGAGACGCCGACATCCTTACGGGCCTTGAGCATTTCGGTCATCAGCTCGGTGGCTTCGACCAGGGCCGCGTCGACCGACTCTTCGGTCGCAAACAGCTTATTGGCCACACGCTGGGCTACAAACGCCTTTTCCATGGGGGCATCCCTCCTCGGGGGTTAACGGAATGCTAACCAAGCTAAACCAAAAGTTAACGCCCGTCCTCCCTTGCAACCGTGACAACTTCACGCAGGGGTTGCGTCGCCTATTAGGCGAGTTCGAGAAGCGAATGATTAGGACTATTCCCTTAGAACGGGCGCTCGATCCTCCCAGGAGCTCGCCTCAATTTTGGTCACGCCCCCCCCTTCCGACCCTGCTGGCGCCCGCCACGAAGCGACCTTCCATGCGAAGATCGCCGGGGTGGCGCTTGTCACGACGGTGGTGGTCCTGCTGGCGGCCTGCGCGACCTTCATGCTCCAGCAGTGGGCTGTGGCCCGCGAACAGGCCCGGTCGAGCTATCAGGCCCTCGCCGTGGTCACCGCCGATCTGGCCGCCCCCGCGGTCGCCCGCGGCGACCTGACCGCCGCCGGCGCCGCCGTTGACGCCCTCAGCCGCGACCGCCGGATTTCAAGCGTCCGCCTGACCGACGCCACGGGCGCGACCCTGGCGGCGTTCGTCGCCGAAGGCGTCGCGGAAGGTCAAACCCTGGCGGTGTCCCAGCGGCTAAGCTGGGAGGGCCGGGTGATCGGCGAACTCAGCGTCAGGGCCAAGCCGCCGGAACTGGCCGCCCTGCTGCCTCAGTTCGCCGCCCTGACCGCCGCCTTGTTCTTCGGCGGGGTGGGGGTCGCGCTGTTCCTGTCCCGGAGCCTGGCCCACCAAGTCATCGCCCCGGTGAAGGGCCTTTCGGAGGCGATGCGCCAGGTGGCGGCCAGCGGCCAGTTCAAGCCTGTCGGCCTGACCGCCCGCGACGACCTGTTCGGCAGTCTGGCGGTGAGTTTCAATCACCTACTGACCCGCCTGGACGCCCGGGAGCAGGACCTGAACAAGACTCTGGACGAACTGGTGGAGGCGCGGGATGCGGCCAACGCCGCCAATGTCCTGAAATCCCAGTTCCTGGCCAATATGAGCCACGAAATCCGCACCCCCCTGAACGGCGTGCTGGCCATGGCCGATGTCATGGCCATGGACCGGCTGCCCGCCGCCCAGCGCGGCCGGCTGGAGGTGATCCGCCAGTCGGGCGGCCTGCTGCTCACCGTGATCAACGACGTATTGGACATCTCCAAGATCGAGGCCGGCAAGCTCACCCTCGTGGAGGAGGACTTCGATCTGGAGACCTTGGCGGCCACCGCCCGGGCCAGTTACGGAGTCCTTGCCGAGAGCCGCGGCCTCGCCTTTTCGGTGGAGATCGACGACAGCGCCCGGGGCCTCTGGCGGGGCGACCCCAACCGGATCCGGCAGATCCTCGGGAACCTGCTGTCCAATGCAGTGAAGTTCACCCTGACGGGCTCGGTCTCGGCCCGTTTCACCGCCGACCCCCTGGGGGGCCTGATCCTCACCGTCCACGACACCGGGGTGGGCGTGCCCGCCGGCAAGCTCCCGCAACTGTTCGAGAAGTTCACCCAGGCCGATTCCACCGCCACCCGGCGCTTCGGGGGAACGGGCCTTGGCCTGTCCATCTGCCGCGAGCTGACCCAGATGATGGGGGGCGAAATCAACGCCCGCAGCCGCGAGGGCGAAGGCTCCCTGTTCGAAGTGCGTCTCCCCCTCTCCCGGGGCGTGAGCGTCGCCCCGTCCGCGGCCGAAGACGTGACGGCGCCTGCGGCCTCGCCGCCCCTGGTGGCGGTCGACGACCTGGACGATATCCCAGGGGAGGCCGCGCCCGATGAGGGCGAGGGGCGCCCCATGCGGATCCTGGCTGCGGAGGACAATCCCACCAACCAGCAGGTCCTGGCCGCGGTGATGTCCTCCCTGGGCCTGGAGGTGGAGATCGTCAATGACGGCGCCGCCGCCGTGGCCGCCTGGACCACCGGCGCCTATGACATGATCCTGATGGACATCCAGATGCCGGTCATGGACGGGATCGCCGCGGCCCGGGAAATCCGCCGTCTTGAGGCCGAGACCCGACGCCTGCGCACCCCCATCGTGGCCCTCACCGCCAACGCCCTCTCCCACCAGGTCAGCGACTACCTGGCCGCGGGAATGGATGATCACGTGGCCAAGCCCATCGAGATCGCCAAGCTCTACCAGACCATCTGCGCGGTGGTCGGCCGGGCTGAAGAGGCCGCCGCTCAGGTCGCCTGAGGCGCCTGAATCCAGGTGAACGCCTGACAACCATCCACTCAGACGCCTGTCAGCGTCGCCATGGCTTTCTCTCCTCAACGCCGCCCATCGCGGCTGACCTACCCACGAGGAGTTAGCCCATGAAGTCCCTGCTGATCGCCCTGACCGCCGGCGCCGCCCTGACCGCCGGCCTCGCCACCGCCGCCGCCGCCGCCCCTGGCGGCTACGGTACGCCCAACCACGCGCCGGCCTATGGCGCTCAGCATGGGCCGGGCCAGAACATGGGTCCCCGTCCCGGTCATCCGGTCCGCGCCCCGGCCTGGATCCCGATCAACCAACGACAGGCCGCCCTGGAGCGCCAAATCGACCTTGGCCAGCGCACAGGCGCCCTGTCGCGCCGTGACGTGCTCCAGCTTCGTTCAGAGTTCCGGAGCATCCAGAATCTTGAGGTCAACTACCGTCGGGGCGGCCTGACCCGCTGGGAGATGTCCGACCTCGACCGCCGGATGGACGCCCTGAGCGCGCGCATCAACTATGCGATGCGCCATGTCGATCGTCGCTATGGCCAAGGCTATGGCCAAGGCTATGGCAACGGCTATCGCCGCTAGAGCCTGATGCGATCAGACGGAATCTGATCGTTGAATCAGGCTCTGCACTCCAAGTCTTGAGCGCGTTTCGTCCCGATATCTGGTTCCCGCCTGTCGGAACGCGCTCGAGGCCTGACGCGCTGCAAAGGACAAGCCGGGGTGGACCCCCGGCTTGTTTCGTTTGGGCTCAGAGCCGCAGCCGGCTGTCGATGACGCTGACCGCCTGGCCGCGCAGGATCACCCGATCCCCGGCCAGTTCGCAGTCCAGGTCGCCCCCCCGCCCAGGATAGGCCTGATGGAAGGCCAGTCGCGCGCGCCCGAGTTTCGCCGCGTAGATCGGGCTCAGCATGCAATGGAACGAGCCCGTCGCCGGGTCTTCGGGAATCCCTGACCCCGGGGCGAAGAAGCGGCTGACCACCTGGTAGGACAGGCCCTCGGCCAGGGCGCTCACCCCAACATTGCCCCGTCCCTGGGTGGCGGCGCTGGAGATGGTCTTGAGCGCCGCCAGGTCGGGGCTTGCCGCGCGGACCGCCGCCTCATCCTTAAGAATCGCCACCAGGAACGGCCCGGCCCAGACCTCGTCTGGCTCGATCCCCAGGGCCGCGGCGAGTCCCGCCGGGGTCTCCACCTGGCGGATGGGCGAGGCCGGGAAGTCCATGGCGTAGGCCCCGTTCTCCCGAGAGACGGTCAGGGGTCCCGAGAGGGTGTCGAAGGTGACGGTGTCAGCCGAAAGGCCCAGTTCAGCGAACAACATATGGGCGCTGGCCAGGGTGGCGTGGCCGCACAGGGGCACCTCAAGGCTGGGTGTAAACCAGCGCAGGCCAAACCGCGCGGGGTCGCTGGTGCGCAGCAGGAAGGCGGTCTCGGCCTGGTTGTTCTCCGCCGCGAGGGCCTGCATCCAGCCGTCCTCGGGCCAGGCGTCGAAGGGTTCGACCACACAGGCCGGATTGCCCCGGAAGGGGGCGGAGGCGAAGGCGTCGATGGTCCACTGGCGCATGGAAAGGCTCGCGGCTGAAGATGTTCGGCCCACTTATGCCCTCAACGCCACGCCATCAAGGCAGAGCTTGCCCTTTGTCTCAGGCCTGGACGGCGAGTTCCGGCCAGCGGGCCTGGGCGGCGGCGGCGGTGCGCGCAAAGCCCAGGGTCTTTCGGCTGGGATTGGGGACCAGCCGCAGGGCGAAGAGGTCGGAGAGACCGAAGGGGGCGAAGATGCGCAAGGTCCCATCCGGTTCGAGTCGGGCGCCCACGGCGAACATGGTCGAGGTGAAGCGGCTCAAGGCCTCGGCGCTGGAGGCCAGCGGGGCATAGGGCTCGCCGAACCGATCCTCGAACCACAGGTGCACGCGGGCCTGGTTACGCACCTCCACCAGGGTGTCCAGGGGCGGAGGATAGGCCGCCGCCCGGCGGATGACCACATCCTCGGCCTCATAGCTGAGGTCGCCAGAGTCGAAATAGCCGAGGTCATAGTCCTTCAGCCCATAGTCCGGGTCGCGGCCCGTCAGATGGTTCAACGCCTTCTGATAGATGGCGCCGGAGAAGATCATCCAGTCGGGCAGGGCGAGGTCCCGGGCGGTCTCCATCACCCCCATCAGGCTGGGCGCCCCCTGCAGGATGGTCGCCAGCCGGTGTTCCAGGTCAGCCTCTGAGATCATGCGCGCAGGGTCCAGCCGTGGTCCAGGGGGCCGTGGCCCTGGCCAAGGCCCGGGGCGCTGGCCATGGCCTCCTGCACATAGGCCCAGGCATGGGCCACGGCGGCGTCCAGGGGCAGGCCCTGGGCCAGTCCGACCGCACAGGCCGAGGCCAGGGTGCAGCCGGTGCCATGGGTGTGGCGGGTGTCCTGGCGGTCGGTCTCGAACACGGTCTCGCCTGTGGGGGTCAGCAGCAGGTCGATCACCCGATCGCCGGCCACGTGCCCGCCTTTCATCAACACCGCACGGGCGCCGAGCTGAAGCAGCGCGGTCCCGGCGCGCCGCTGGTCGTCCAGGCTTTCCACCACAAGTCCGGTCAGGGCGTGGGCCTCAGGGGCGTTGGGGGTCAGCAGGGCCGCCCGGGGAACCATCAGGCTGCGCACCGCGTCGACGGCGTCAGACGCCAGCAGGCTCGCGCCGCCCTTGGCGATCATCACTGGATCAATCACCGCCGGGATCGGGGCGGCCTCGTCCAGCAGGGCGGCGACGGCCTCCACCATGGCCACATCGCCCAGCATGCCGGTCTTGATGGCGTCGGCGCCGATGTCGCTCAGCACCGCCCGGGCCTGGGCCTGGACGATGTCGACGGGGATCGGATGGACCCCGGTGACGCCAAGGGTGTTCTGCACGGTCACCGCCGTGATGGCGGTGGCGCCATAGCCGCCCAGCGCCATCACGGTTTTCAGGTCGGCCTGCACGCCGGCGCCGCCACCGGAATCGGAGCCGGCGATGATCAGCACCCGGCCGAGGGGAGAGGTCAGAGAGGTCATGGCCGCTTCTTCCATATCCTTGGGCGTCTGACGAGGGGGCCGGCGGGCTTGCCCACAGGGCTGCGCCGGGCGAGGTTCGCCCCATGACACAGCTTGCCAAGATCGCCCTGGTCACCGGGGCGGGTTCAGGGATCGGACGGGCCTGCGCGCTCGCTCTGCACCGTGGGGGATTCGCCCTGGCCCTCACCGGACGGCGCCGGGCGGCGCTGGACGACACGGCGGCAGGGTTGCCTCCGTCCGACGTCCTGATCCACCCTGCCGATGTGTCCGACGAGGATCAGGTGGGCGCCCTGTTCGCCACCGTGCAGGCGCGGTTCGGCCGGCTCGACCTGTTGTTCAACAACGCCGGGACTGGCGCGCCGCCGGTTCCTCTCGAGGATCTGTCGCTGAAGGCCTGGCGCCGCGTGGTCGACGTCAACCTCACCGGCGCCTTCCTGTGCACCCAGGGCGCCTTTCGCCTGATGAAGGCCCAGGACCCCAGGGGCGGGCGGATCATCAACAACGGCTCGATCTCGGCCCACACGCCGCGGCCGCGCTCGGCGGCCTACACCGCCACCAAGCACGCGATCACCGGCCTGACCAAGTCGACCAGCCTCGACGGCCGGGCCTATGGCGTCGCCTGCGGCCAGATCGACATCGGCAACGCCGCCACCGAGATGACCGCCGCCATGACCGGCGGGGTCCCCCAGGCCGACGGGACCCTGAAGCCTGAGCCGATGATGGACGTGGCCGCCGTCGCCCAGGCGGTGGTCTACATGGCGAGCCTGCCGCTGGAGGCCAATGTCCAGTTCATGACGGTGATGGCCACCCAGATGCCCTATGTCGGCCGTGGCTGACGCCCGCGCCGCTCAGGTCGCGGTGTTCCGGGACTATTTCGGCCTGCAGCTCGCCTTCGCCGAGACGCTGGCGGCCCGCAGCGGCCTGCCGCTGTCGGAGGCGGTTCGCGGCTTCACCAACCTGCATCGCCGCCTCAGCCTCGGCGAGGTGTCCGAGGCGCCGCCGGGAGCCGAGTGGCGGCGCTACGCCGAGGGGCTGGACCGCGCGCCGGACGCCCCCTCGCGCCTCGACTGGACGATGGAGGTAATGGCCGCCGCCCCGGACGAACCGCCCCAGCCGAACAAGGTCCGCTTCGGCTGTTTCAGCTATGACCCGCCCGACGCCGGCGTGGTTCGCATCCACTTCAACAACCACGACAGCCGCGACGGCGCAGGACCCCTGGCCCGGTCCAAGGTCGGGGCGCGGCGTTCAGAGCTGGCGCGGATGTTCGCTCATCTGCGGCGGACCGCGCCGGAAGCCGAGACGGTGGCCGGCGCCTCTTGGCTCTACCATGTGGAAGCCTATCGCCGCCTGTTTCCGCCCGCCTATACGGCCTCGGCCACCCTGGCGGGGAAGGTCGGCCTGACCGGCGTCTCCAGCTGGGGCCAGTTCCTGACTCATCAGGGCGCGGTCAAGGGCGACCTGAGCCAGACCTTCCTTGAGGGGCTGGGAGGCCTCGATCCCGACGCGCCCTGGCTCGCCTTCCCCTTGCGCCCCCTTCGGGTCTCGGCGCCGATCGCGTGCTTTGAGGACCATTTCGGTCTCGGCTAAGGGCGTCGGGCCGCCTTGATGGCCGACCAGACATCCAGAGCCTGGATGGTTTCCCCCACATCATGGACCCGCACCGCGGCGACGCCGGCCTGCGCGCCGGCGAGGGCTGCGGCGATCGAGCCCGGCGCCCGTGCGTCCGGCGCCTCGGCCCCCGGATGGATGGCGGCGATGAACCGTTTCCGGCTGGCGCCCAACAGAACGGGAAAGCCCAGGGCGCAGACCGCGTCCAGATGGGCGAGCAGGGCCAGGTTGTGGTCCAGGGACTTGCCAAAGCCTATCCCAGGGTCGAGCCAGATCTTCTCCCGGGCCACCCCTGCGGCCATGGCGGCCGCCGCTCGATCGACCAGGAAGGCGCAGACCTCGGCTGTGACATCCTCATAGTGAGGGGCCGCCTGCATGGTGCGCGGCTCCCCCTGCATGTGCATCAGCACCACCTGGCAGCCGAGCTCGGCGGCCACATCGGCGCTGTCGGGCGCATGGGAGAGGGCGGTCACATCGTTCCAGATCGTCGCCCCGGCGGCCACCGCCGCCCGGGCCACCTGCGGTTTCATGGTGTCCACCGACAGGGGTGGGGCGGCTTCCGCAGCCAGGGCGGTGATGACCGGGACGACGCGACCGATCTCCGCCTCGGCCGGCACGGGTGAGGCGCCAGGGCGGGTGGACTCCCCGCCGATATCGAGGATGTCGGCGCCCTGGCCTATCAGTCGGCGGGCCTGGGCCAAGGCGGGCTCAAGTCCCTCATATCGACCCCCGTCGGAAAAGCTGTCGGGGGTGAGGTTGAGGACGCCCATCACGGCGGGTCGGCGGGGGGGGCGGATCAGGGCGGACCTCCAGGACTTCTCGCAGGCGCGCAACGCCCAATCGGTTATCCCACAAGGACCAGGGCGCCAATCGTGCGGGCGCCGCGGGCGAAATGCTGCGACTGCTCACATCGGGCGCCGGAAGTCTGTCACACCTTCGCCTTAAGGTGCCAGCAGGGATGGCCAACCTCGGACCTGGGATGCACGCCCGTGATCATGAACCCGATACGCCACCTGCGGCGCCGCAAGCGCCTGCAGGCCGAGGCGGAGGAAGAGGCGGCCTATCTGCGCCGCAGGTTTGGGGCTGAGGCCCATGGCGCCGCCATGGAGAAGCTCAAGCGCGCGGACCTGACCAGCTGGGGTCGCCAGGTGGTGGCTGAAGCCGCCCGGCGCCTGGAGCAGAGCTGAGCCCTGCTCCAGACGGTCGGGATCAGGCCGGCTCGGGACCTGGCCGCGGCGAGATCGGCACCGCCACGGTGGGGCCGAGGGAGCGATGGCTCTCGGGCTCTTCGCGCTTGGGGGCGACGCCCTTGATCACATTGACGATCTCGTCGCCGGACAGGGTTTCGTACTCCAGCAGGGCCTGGGCGACCTTGTGCAGTTCGTCGATCCTCTCGGTGAGGATGCGGCGGGCCTCGTCGAAGGCGTTCTGGACCAGGGCCTTGACCTCCTGATCGATCAGCCGAGCGGTCTCTTCGGACACGCTCTGGGTGCGCGACACCGAATGGCCCAGGAAGACCTCATCCTGGTTTTCGCCATAGGAGACCACGCCGAGCTTGTCGGAGAAGCCCCACTTGGTGACCATGGCCCGGGCCAGGCGGGTGGCCTGATCAATGTCGGACGAGGCGCCCGAGGTGATCTTGTCCTTGCCGAAGATCAGCTCCTCGGCCATCCGGCCGCCCATCAGGATGGTCAGGCGCGAGGTCATCTGTTCGTAGGACATCGACAGCTGATCCCGTTCAGGCAGCTGCATGACCATGCCCAGAGCCCGGCCCCGGGGAATGATGGTGGCCTTGTGCACCGGGTCGGTGGCCGGGACGTTCAGGGCCAGCAGGGCGTGGCCGCCCTCATGATAGGCGGTCAGGCGCTTCTCATCGTCTGTCATGGCCATGGACTTGCGCTCGGCGCCCATCATGACCCGGTCCTTGGCGTCCTCGAAGTCCCGCTGGGTGACCATGCGGCGGTTCTTCCGCGCGGCCATCAGGGCGGCCTCATTGACCAGATTGGCCAGGTCCGCGCCGGAGAAGCCAGGGGTCCCGCGGGCGATGGTCTTGACCTCCACATCGGCGGCCAGCGGCACATTCTTCATGTGAACTCGCAGGATGCGTTCGCGGCCGTTGATGTCGGGATTGGGCACCACCACCTGGCGGTCGAAGCGGCCGGGACGCAGCAGGGCCGGATCGAGCACGTCGGGACGGTTGGTCGAGGCGATCACTATGATGGCGTCGGTGGGATCAAAGCCGTCCATCTCCACCAGCAGCTGGTTCAGGGTCTGCTCGCGCTCATCATTGCCGCCGCCCAGGCCTGCGCCGCGATGGCGGCCAACGGCGTCGATTTCGTCGATGAAGATGATGCACGGGGCGTTCTTCTTGGCCTGTTCGAACATGTCGCGCACCCGGCTGGCGCCGACGCCGACGAACATCTCCACGAAGTCCGACCCTGAAATATAGAAGAAGGGCACGCCGGCCTCGCCGGCCACCGCACGGCCGAGCAGGGTCTTACCGGTGCCGGGAGGGCCGACCATCAGGGCGCCCTTGGGGATCTTGCCCCCCAGGCGCTGGAACTTCTGCGGGTCCTTCAGGAAGTCGACGATCTCGGTCAGCTCTTCCTTGGCCTCGTCCACCCCGGCCACATCCTCGAAGGTGACGCGGTTCTTGTTCTCGGTCAGCATCTTGGCCTTGGACTTGCCAAAGCCCATGGCGCCGCGGGCCCCGCCCTGCATCTGGCGCATGAAGAAGATCCACACCCCGATCAGCAGCAGGATCGGCAGGCTCTGCAGGATGAAGCCCACCAGGGTGAAGCCCCCGGCCGGCTTGACCGTGATGTCCGCGTTCTGGGCTTCCAGGCGCTTGACCAGCTCTTCCTGGTTGTTCGGGGTCACGGCGGTGGAGACCTGGCCCTCGGAATTGCGCACCTCGACGGCCGAGCCGCGGATGACCGCTGAGGCCACACGGCCAGAATCGATCTGGGCGAGAAGCTGCGAGTAGGTGATCTCGCGCGTGTTGGCCGCCTGGCCGCCGCCGCTCATCATGCTGTAGAGGCCAATCAGGACGACGACGATGACGCCCCAGATCGCCATATTGCGCATGTTCATGGTGCTTTTGATCCGTCTCGGGAAAACGCGTGTTCAGACCCTAAGATAGGATGGCCTGAGCGGTTTCACCAGCAAGGGGCGGGCCAGAGTGACCGCAGGTCGCGGTCTGGCTGCAGAATCTCTGGGCTCTGGGAACGAGAAAGGCCGCGCAGACGGGCTGCGCGGCCTGATATCTCTTCACGATCGCACGTCCCGCCAGGGCGAAGACGCAGGCGTCCTTAGCGGGCGCGCGGCTTGGGGGCCGCGATCAGACCTTCGCGCTGGGCGCGCTTGCGGGCCAGCTTGCGGGCGCGGCGGACGGCTTCAGCCTTCTGGCGCGCGCGCTTTTCCGAGGGCTTCTCGTAATGGACGTGGCGCTTCATCTCGCGGAACGAGCCTTCGCGCTGCATCTTCTTCTTCAGGGCCTTGAGGGCCTGGTCGACATTATTGTCGCGGACGAAAATCTGAACCAGGGGACTCTCTCCTGCCTGCCTGCCGTTGCGCCACCCGGCGCACATGGCGGTGGCGGTGAAACAAAAATACGAAATAGCCCCGAAAGCGACCGCTCCGGAGCCGAGGGCGGCGAAATAGCAGAAGGCTTGGCCCATGTCCACGCAAGACGGCGGCTTTCGGCAGGGTTAGACTGGGCGAATGTCAGACTCCGCCTCATCCCCCCACCCCGATCCCGACGCCTGGGCCCGCAATGTCGAGGACCAGGTCCTCTCCCTCGCCCTGCCCCATGTGCCGCAGATGGGCTGGAGTCCCCTGCTTGTGGCCCGCGCCGGGGCCGAGGCTGGCCTCTCCAGGGGGGAGATCGAGCTTTTGTTCCCCAATGGGGCGGCCGACCTGGCGGCCCTGCTGGGCCGTCGCCATGACCGCGAGGCCCTGGCGATCCTGGCCGAAACCGATCCCCGGGCCCTGAAGATCCGCGAGCGCATCCGCCTGGCGGTGGAGACCCGGCTGGACGCCGCCGCCCAGGACGAGGCCATCGCCCGCCGCTGGAGCGGCTTCCTCGCCCTGCCACAGAACCTGCCCCTGGCCAGCCGCCTCCTGTGGGACAGCGCCGACCAGCTCTGGCGCTGGGCCGGCGACACCGCCACCGACGAGAACCACTATTCCAAGCGCGCCATCCTCTCGGGAATCCTGTCGGCGGCGCTCGCCATCCGCGTGGCCTCGGGCCGCGGGACCTCCATGGACTTCGTGGACGCCCGCATCGCCAATGTGATGAGCTTCGAGAAGTGGAAGGCGACGACCAAGCTACGCCCGTCCGAAGCCCTCAAGACCTTCGCCCAGACCCTTGGCCGCATGCGTTACGGCTGAGGCGCCTTGCGTCCTTCGAGGCTCGCTATCGCTCGCGCCTCAGGATGAGGAGGGTGGGTTGAGGCCTCTCCCCGCCCTCGTCATGCTCGGGCTTGACCCGAGCATCCATGAACACTGGTCCGGCCACGGTGTGCATGGGCCCTCGGATCAAGTCCGAGGGCGACGGAGGAGAGGTTGGGGCTCTCTTCGTGTCCTTCGCGCCCCTTCGTGTCCTTTGTGTCCGATCTTGAGTGCGCCCGCCGCACGCGAGGCTGAGGCGCCTTTGCGTCCTTCGAGGCTCGCTACCGCTCGCACCTCAGGATGAGGCAGGTGGGGTGAGGCCTCTCAGTCCGTCCTCATCCTGAGGCGCCCGAAGGGCCTCGAAGGACGAGGGCGGCTGCGCCGCCTATAGCCCCGACAGCCGGTTGATATGGCCCATCTTGCGGCCGGGCTTGGCCTCGCGCTTGCCGTAGAGGTGCAGGCGGGTCTCGGGCTCGCTGGCCAGTTTCAGCCAGGCCTCGGCCTCGTCGCCCAGCAGGTTGAGCATCTCCACATGGGCCCGGGCTGCGGTGGGCCCTAATGGCCAGCCGGCCACGGCGCGGATGTGCTGCTCGAACTGGCAGACCTCGCAGCCGTCCTGGGTCCAGTGTCCGGTATTGTGCACCCGGGGCGCGATCTCATTGGCCAGCAGGCGGCCGTCCGCCAGCTCGAACAGCTCGATGCCGATGACGCCCACATAGTCCAGGCGGGTGAGGATCTGGGCGGCGATCCGTTCGGCCTGGTCCGCCAGGTCGGGACTGGCCGGCGCGGGCGCCACCGTGCGGCGCAGGATGCCGCCCTCGTGATGGTTTTCGCCCAGGGGATAGATGGCCAGCTCGCCGTCGCGGCCCCGGCCGGCGATCACTGAAAGCTCGCGCACGAAATCGGCCGGCGCCTCCAGGATGCAGGGGACGCCCCCCAGGGCCTCAAAGACGTCGGCGGCTTCGGCCGCATGCTCGACCCACTTCTGGCCCTTGCCGTCATAGCCCTCCCTGCGGGAATTCATCAGGGACGGGACGCCGATGCGCGCGGCGGCCTCCAGGGCGTCCTCACCGCTGTCCACCTGGGCGAAGGCCACGGTGCGGACACCGGCCTCATTGAGGAAGGTCTTTTCGGCCACCCGGTCCTGGGCCACGGCCAGGGTTTCGCCATTGGGCGCCACCGGGGCCCCAAGCGCCCTCAGCCGCTCGACCGCGGCGGCGGGCACGTTTTCGAACTCATAGGTGATGACGTCACAGAGGTCGGCCAGCCTCGCCAGCCCGTCGGGGTCGTCAAAGGGGGTGATGAGGGTTTCCCGCGCCACCCGGCTGGCCGGGGCGTCGATCTCCGGCGTCAGGATGACCACGTCAAAGCCCAGACGGGCGGCGGCGAGCGCCAGCATTCGTCCCAGCTGTCCGCCGCCGAGAATGCCGATGGTCGCGCCGGGCGCGAGGGGAAAGCCCGAGTCCATCAGTCTTCCACCGTCTCGGACACGGCGTCCGCCAGGCCCTGGGCGAAGGCGGTGAGGCGTTCGGCCAGAGCGGGATCGCCCAGCGCCAGGATGCGAGCGGCGAGAATGCCGGCGTTCTTGGCGCCCGCCTCGCCGATGGCCAGGGTCGCCACCGGAATGCCCCCGGGCATCTGGACGATGGAGAGCAAGCTATCCATACCCTTCAGGGCCTTGGACTCCACCGGCACGCCCAGCACCGGCAGTTCGGTCATGGAGGCGGCCATGCCCGGCAGGTGGGCGGCGCCGCCGGCGCCGGCGATGATCACCTTGTAGCCCGCAGCCTTGGCGGTGGTGGCGAAGTCATAGAGGCGCTTGGGCGTGCGGTGGGCCGAGACCACCTTGGCCTCCCAGGTCACGCCAAGCGCGTCGAGCTGGTCTGCGGCGCACCGCATGGTGGGCCAGTCGGAGCGGCTGCCCATGATGATGGCGACGGGCGGGCGACCGCCTGGGCCGGCGGGGTTGGAACTGGCCATCGGACGGCCCCCTTAATGGGAAAGGCGCGGAGTATAGGCGCCGCCTTTGCGCCGGCAACCGATCACCGGTAGGTTTCTTATGGTTAAGGCTGGATGTGATTCCCTCCCCATGAAGATCACGGGCGCGCGCACCGAACCCTTTGCGGCCATCCGCAAACGGGCCCTGGCCCAGGCCGGCGCCCAGAGCTCTGCGGCCCGCGCCCTGCCGGCCGACAAGGCGGGCTTCCTCGGCGTCTCCGAAACCGAGATGACGCCGGCGGTTCGCGGCGCCCTGCAGACCCTGCTGACCGAGATTGATGATCTGCGCGGCGAGGTGGCCCGGCTGAAGGCCAAGCTGATCGAGGCCGAGGGTCTGGCCGACCGGGACGCCCTGACTCCGGTGCTCAATCGCCGGGCCTTCATGCGCGAACTGGCCCGGGTGCAGACCTTCTCCCGCCGCTACGCCTCGCCGGCCAGCCTGGTCTATTTCGACCTGGACGACTTCAAGAGCGTCAATGATCGCTTCGGCCATGCGGCCGGCGACGCTGTGCTCAAGGCCGTGGCCGAGCGGCTCACAGGCCTGGTGCGCGACAGCGACATTGTCGGGCGCATGGGCGGGGACGAGTTCGCCGTGGTGCTGGTCCAGGCCACCGCCATGACCGCCCAGGCCAAGGCCGAGGCCCTGGCAAGGACCCTGGAACAGGCGCCCATCCAGTTCGGCGACTGGTCGGCGCCCCTGCATCTGTCCTACGGGGTCTGTGAAATCCCCCATGACGGCGAGCCCGAGGCCATTGTCGCCCAGGCGGACGCGGCCATGTTCATCCGCAAGCGCGAGCGCCAGACCGGCTGATGGCCTGGACGCGCACCTACGAAGAGGCCGAGCCCCAGCGGGTCAATCGCTGGCTGGCCCAGAGCGGCGTCTGCTCCCGCCGTGAGGCCGAGGCCCTGATCGCCGCCGGCCAGGTCTCCATCGACGGAGAGACGGTCTCCGATCCTGGCCGCAAGATCGAGCAGGGCCAGACCCTCACCCTCGACGACGGCGCCCAGGCGAGACTCCAGGGCCAGATGACGGTGATCATCAACAAGCCGGTGGGCTATGTCTCGGCCCAGCCGGAGCCTGGCCAGATTCCCGCCGCCCGCCTGCTGACCCGCCAGGGTCTCTGGGGAGAGGCCGCCGAAATCCCTGCCGCCGACCGCAGCCTGGCGCCGGTGGGCCGCCTGGACCTGGACAGCCGCGGCCTGCTGATCCTGTCGGAGGACGGGGTGGTGACCAAGGCGGTGATCGGCCCGGACTCCCTGATGGAGAAGGAATATCTGGTCCGGGTGCGCGGCGACATTGCAGAGCCCGTCCTCGCCCGCCTGCGCCATGGGCTCGAACTGGACGGCCGCCAGCTGAAACCCGCCAAGGTCACCCTGGCCGGCGACCAGCGCCTGCGCTTCATCCTGACCGAGGGCCGCAATCGCCAGATCCGCCGGATGTGCGACCTGGTGGGGCTGTCGATCATCGACCTCTACCGCCTGCGGGTCGGCCCCCTGAAGGTCGGCGACCTGCCGGAGGGCCGCTGGCGGCCGATCACGGCCCGCGAGCGCGAGGCCCTGATCACCCCGGGTTTCAGCCCCAAGTCCGTCCGCCGCCGCTGAGCCTCAGGCCAGGGCCCGGGCGAGCGCCGCGCGGCTGTCCCGGGCGGCCGTCTGGCTGACCTTCGCCTCCGGCGCCCACTGGAAGCCGTGGAAGGCGCCGGGATAGACGTGCAACTCCACCGGAACCCCGGCCCGCAGCAGCCGCTGGGCGTAGGCCAGGTCCTCCTCCAGAAACAGGTCCAGGGCGCCGGTGGCGATGAAGGTCGGCGGCAGGCCAGAGACGTCCGTGGCCCGGGCGGCCGCCGCATAGGGGGAGACCCCGTCCACGCCAGGCTCATGTCCCAGCAGGGCCCGCCAGCCAAAGGTGTTGGCCTGGGGCGTCCAGACGAAGGCGCCGGCATAGGGGTGCGGATCGGTGGTGACGCAGGTGCGGTCATCGATCATCGGATAGATCAGGTGCTGGAAGGCCAGGCGATAGTCCCCCCGGTCCCGGGCCAGTAGCGCCAGCCCCGCCGCCAGGCCGCCGCCGGCGCTCTCCCCCATCAGACCGATCCGACCCCGGTCGATCCCCAGGGCTTCGGCGTTGGCGAACACCCAGGCGAGCGCCGCATAACAATCCTCCACCGCACCCGGGAAGGGCGTCTCCGGCGCCAGCCGGTATTCCACCGAGACGATGCAGCAGGCGAGGTCAGCGGCCAGGGGCCGATGGACCGCCTCGTTGTCGGCCGCCGCGCCGGCGACATAGCCGCCCCCGTGGATATGCAGGATGCAGGGCAGCGGCCCCGCAGCGTCCTTGGGGTGATAGACCAGCACCTCGACCTCTGGCGCGCCAGCGGGTCCAGGAATCGTCCGCCGCTCCAGGCTGGTGCGAGCCAGGTCCTCGGGCCGCACCTGAAAGCGAGCCGGCCGGCCGCGCATCAGGGGCAGGATCTCCTCCGTCAGGTCAAAGGCCGGGAAGGTGTCGAGCAGGGGCAACAGCTCCGGATCGACCAGGTCTCGGTTGGCGGCCCTGTCCATGTCTCGTCCCCTTGGCGATTTTCCGAAAGCTTGGCAGGCGCCGCGCGCTCTAGGAAGCCTGGACGCAAGGGAAGCCTAGACCTTTCCGAGCTTGCGGATGGCCGGCGCCAGCGGCCGTTCGCCTTGCGAATAGTCGGCCCAGGCCTCGGTCTTCTTCAACAGGTCAGGCACGGTGCGCAGGGTGAAGCGCAGGGGGTCGAGACCCTTGCGCACCTGGCCCCAGGTCAGCGGCATGGAGACCCCGGCGCCCTCCCGGGCCCGGGGGGACAAGGGCGCCACGGCCGTCGCCATCCGGGCGTTGCGCAGATAGTCGACGAAAATCCTTCCCTCGCGCCTGGCCTTGGACATCACCGCCACATAGCGATCAGGCTCGTCGGCGGCCATCTGGCGGGCCACGTCATGGGCGAAGGTCTTGGCCTTGTCCCAATCCAGTCCGCGGCCCTTGGCCAGCGGGGTGACCACATGCAGCCCCTTGCCGCCGGTGGTCTTGCAGAAGGCCACCAGACCCAGCGCCTCCAGCCGGTCTTTCACGTCCTTGGCCGCGGCGACCACATCGTCGAAGTCGAGACCAGGGCCGGGGTCGAGGTCGAACACCAGACGCCCCGGGGTCTCCGGATCACCCTCGCGGCAGTTCCAGGGGTGCAGTTCGATGGCCCCCATCTGGGCGAGCGCCGCCAGGGCCGGGATGCGGTCGATCTGCAGATAGGGCTGCTTG
>NZ_JAUSBZ010000044.1 GCF_030651755.1 Phenylobacterium sp.
GTAATCGGCGCCGAGGAACGGGAAGCCTTCCTGCGCCGGGCGGCGGCGCTGGGCTTGACGCTCCGGCCCTCGGGCCAGGTGGTGGGCCAGAACTATTCCGATGGCGAGGACCGTGAGCTCACCCTCTATGTCACGGCGCCGGTCGATGGGACGGGACGTGTCGGCCCCTGATCCCCGCCCTGGGCGTCGCGGGGCTCTGGTCGCCATCGGCGTCCTGTCCCTGGTGACCCTGCTGGGGTTCGCCGCCCCCCTGCTGCCCCTGGGGGACGCCGAGAGCCTGGCGCGGACGGTGGACGCCCTGGGGGAAGGACCACAGGCGCCGGTTCTGGGAATCCTCACCTTCGCCGCCCTGGCCAGCCTCGGGGCGCCGCAATTCGTACTGATCACGGCGCTGGTGCTGGTGTTCGGTCCCTGGGCCGGATTCGCCTATAGCTGGATCGGCAAGATGATCGCCTGCAGCCTGGGTTTCCTGGTGGGGCGGAAGTTTGGCGCGCGGCTGCTCCTGCAGCACCAGTCGAAGTCCATCGCCGCCCTGATGATGGGGCTGGCGCGGCGCGGCTTCTGGGTCAGCGCCGGCATCCGTCTGGCGCCGACGGTTCCCTCGGTGATGGTCAATATCGCCGCCGGCGCTACGCCCATGGGCTATTGGCCTTTCATCGCCGGGGCCGGGATCGGCAGCCTGCCCAAGATGGCGCTCATGGTGTTCGGTGGGGCCGCCGCCATTCAGGCCCTGCGCACCGGCGATCCGAGCGCCTGGGGGGCGGTGGGCCTGGCCCTGGTCCTGACCCTGATCATGTTTCTGGGCGTCCGCGCCTGGCGTCGCCGGCTGTCGCCCTGAGCGTCCTCTTTGCATCTAGGGGGCGCAACCCCTAGATTCCCACGATGAGCGTCGCCTTCACCCGAGAGGAAGACTACGAGTCCCAGGCCGCCGACCTGCCGGACCGTCCCGTCTCCGCCCATCCAAACCTCGTCACCGCCTCAGGCCTCGCGGCCATTGAGGCGGAGCTCGCCCAGGCCCGGACCGCCTATGGCGCCGCCCAGCAGCAGGGCGGAGTCAGCGCCGACCGCACCGCCATGGCGCGCGCCACCCGCGATCTACGCTACTGGTCGGCCCGCCGGGCCACAGCCCAGCTCACCGAACCCGCGACGGAAGTCGACAAGGTCCAGTTCGGCCGGACGGTGGATCTTGAGCGGGAGGACGGCCGTCGGCAGACCTTCCGCATCGTCGGCGAGGATGAAGCCCAGCCGGGGCAGGGGAGCGTCTCGTATGTCTCGCCGATCGCCCGCGCGCTCCTGGGAAAAACGGTGGGGGAGGTGGCCCTGGTCAATGGCGCCGAGGTCGAGGTTCTCGCCGTCCGGTAGGCGGGGAAAACTCTGTCGCCTGAAAGTCTTGGGTGCTAACGCTCAAGCTTGATTCACACAGAGTGACCCCCAATGAAGACGCTTGCCGCGGGCCTTGCCGCCCTTCTGTTCCTGGCCGCCGCCCCAGCCGTGGCTGGCGATCAGGATTTCACCCTGACCAACGCCACCGGCTACACCATCGAGCAGGTCTATGTGGCCCCCAGCCGGTCCAATAACTGGGAAGAAGACGTCATGGGCGCCGACGTCCTCGGGGACGGGGAAGAGGTCGATATCGTGTTTGACGCCGCTGAAGGCGCCTGCAGCTTCGACCTCAAGGTCGTCTATGACGACGGCGAGGAGGCCGTGTGGTCGCGCCTCGACCTGTGTTCGATCTCCAGCGTGGCGATCTACTATAATCGCGCCACCGGCAGGACCTGGGCCGAAACCGAATAGTCCACCGCGTTCGGGGCTCCTGCGCTTCAGGGCGCGGGAGCCTTCACCTCAGGCCTTGCGTACGAACTCCGCGCGCAGCACCAGGCCCTTGATCCCCTCGTAGCGACAGTCGATCTCCTGGGCGTCCCCCGTGAGCCGGATCGACTTGATCACCGTGCCACGCTTCAGGGTCTGGCCGGCGCCCTTGACCTTCAGGTCCTTCACCAGGGTGACGCTGTCGCCGTCGGCCAGCAGGGTCCCCATGGCGTCACGCACCTCGACCTGGTCGGCCTTGGCCGCATTGGCCGCCGCCTCGCTGGCGGACACCCATTCGCCGGTGGTTTCGTCATAAACGAAGTCGTCGCCCTGCGCGCTCATGCGGATCTCCTGCTGCGCCTCCCCTTAGCCGATGATGGCTGACCACCTCAGGAAATTCTCCCGCCGGCTCATGCCAGGCGACAATTTGCAATGATATAACATTGCACGTTAGATGCCCTTTCCAGAGGGAGGCGGGGTATGGCGACGAGGCGGGACGGAAAGTCGGGCGGCCTGGCCCTTGACCCCCATGAGGCCCGGCGGCTCATCGAGGCCGTCGAACGGGAAGACCTCGAGCGGGCCCGCCGCGTCGTCAATGGCGCGCTCGAGGAGGCCGGCCGTCAGTGGATTCCCCTTGGCGCCACCGCCATGGCTCTGGCATTCGCCCTGGGAGAGCTGACCAACCGGGCCGGGAACGCCGCGGGGCTGGCCGACGCCCTGGAGCGGGCGGCGGCTCAGCTCCGCGCCAGTCCGAGCGACGGCGGCCTCCATTGATTGAAGAATTATTCGGGGAGACTCCATGCTTGCTAAACAGACCTTTCAGATCCGCCCCCTGCCGACCCTTGTGTTCGGCGTCGACGCCAGCCTGGATCTCGCCAGCCACGTAAAGGCGCTCGGTCGGACCTCGGCCCTGATCGTCACCGACAAGGGCCTGATGGCCAGCGGCGCGGCTACCGCCCTGCTGGAGAAGCTGGCCGCCGACGGCGTTCAGGTGGAGGTGTTCGACGGCGTGGCCGCCAATCCCACCGACGAGAATGTCGAGGCCGGCGCCCTGCGCCTGCGCGCCCTGGGCGACGCCGTCGTCATCGCTCTGGGCGGAGGATCGTCCATGGACTGCGGCAAGGCCATCGCGCTGCTGGCCACCAATGGCGACAAGGTCACCGACCTGCAGACCCGCGGGCGCAAGGAGCCTGGGGTTCCTGTGATCGCGGTGGCCACCACGGCGGGCACCGGATCGGAAACCAATTCGGCCTGCGTGATCACCAACACCGCCTTGGGCCGCAAGACCTATGTCATGCACCCAAGCATCGTGCCGGTGGTCTCGGTCCTGGACCCCAAGCTGACCCTGGGCCTGCCGAAGTATCCCACCGCCACCTGCGGCTTCGACGTGCTCACCCACGCCATCGAGGCCTTCACCTCGGCTCGCACCACGCCCTATTCGGACGCCGTGGCGCTCGGCGCCATCGAACTTGTGGCCAAATATGTGCGCACGGCGGTGGAGAATGGGGCTGACCTTGAGGCGCGCTCGCAGATGCTGATGGCTTCGAGCATGGCGGCGATCGCCTTCAACGTCTCGGGCCTCGGCGCCGCCCACGGCACCGGCCACGCCCTGTCGGCGCGGCTGAACGCGGCGCATGGCCAGACGCTGGCGACCATGCTGCCCCACGTCATGGGCTACAACCTCGAGGTCTGCGCGGCCAAGTACGCCCAGGTGGCGGAGGCCATGGGGGCGGCCAAGCCGGGCGCCTCCATCGAGGATCAGGCCCGGGCCGCCATCGAAGCGGTCGTCGCCCTGCGGGACGATATCGGCATCACCCGATCAATCCGCGACCTGGGCGGGACGGACGAGTTGCTCCCGTTGCTGGTGGGCGACGCCATGGCCGATGGGGTCAATCTGAGCAATGCCCGTCCCGTCGACGCCCAGGCCATCGAAGCCCTCTACCGCGCCGCCTGGTAGGCCGCCTCAGGACCGCCGCGGTCTGACGGCCGCGGCGGCCAGATCGGCGATCTGGCGCAGCCGCCCCCGATAGGCGGCCAGCTCCAGCGGTCCATCAGGTCCCTGCTTGGCGCCCCGGGTGGCGGCGAGCAGGGTCTCGACCACCGCCTGGGCGCTGAGACCTGCGCTCTCCAGATCAATCTCTCGGGCCGTGTCTGCGGCTTGGAACACCCGCAGCAGACGTTCGGCATAGGCCGCGTCCGCCGCCCGCCCCAGATCAGCGCCGATGCGGGTGCGCGTGTCGTCCAGCTCCAGCAGGTGCGCAGACCTTGCGTAGCGCTCATGGGCCTTGCCGCACTGGGCGTCGAGCAGCAGGTAGAGGCGTTCGGCGAAGGGCAGGTCGGCCGCCTCCGCATGGTCGCAGCTGCAGCTCAGCTCCGCCAGGGTGCGGGCGTGCATGGCCCGGAACACCGCCTCCTTGCCATCGAAATAGAGATAGAGCGTGCCCTTGGCGACGCCCGCGGCCCGGGCGATGTCGTCCATGGCCGTGCGCCGGAATCCGAAGGCGGCGAACAACTCCTGGGCCGCATCCAGGATGGCGGCGGTCTTGCCGCGGGCCTCGGCGGCGTCCCGCGCCTCGGGGATGGGATCGGACATGACCCCTGTTTGGCGCCTGCCGCGATTGACAGCAAGCGGCTGACTGCACCAAATGACCGTATAGACTCATTTGGTCATTTTTCCGGCTGGGGCCTGTCGTTCACACCCCTGGGCCGCGCCTGCGCAAGGACTATCGCCATGACCCTCTCCCGCCAGATCCATCTCGTGCGCCGCCCCAATGGCGTGCCGACCCTCGACGACTTCGCCCTGGTCGAGGCTCCCGTCGCCGACGCCGGGGAGGGGCAGGTGCAGGTCGAGGCCCTGATGATGTCGGTGGATCCCTATATGCGGCCGCGCCTGGACGCCGATCAGCCGCTCGGCGCGCCCCTGCTGGGCGGCGGCATCGGCCGGGTGGTCCAGTCACACAATGACCGCTTCGCCGTCGGCGATCTGGTGCGGCACGGGGCCGGCTTTCAGGAGCGCTTCGTCTCGGACGGGAAGGGACTGTCGGTCCTCAAGCGCGATCCTGAGCTTCCGCTCAGCGTCTATATGCACGCCCTGGGCGCCACCGGCATCACCGCCTATGGGGGCCTCTTGGAGACCGGCGCGCTGAAGGACGGCGAGCAGGTGTTCATCTCGACCGCCGCCGGCGCCGTGGGATCGGTCGCCGCCCAGATCGCCAAGATCAAGGGCTGCTATGTGGTGGGTTCCACCGGCTCTGACGACAAGGTCGCCTGGCTCCGCGACGAGGTCGGCCTGGATGCGGTGATCAACTACAAGACCCAGGATCTGGCCCAGGCCCTGAAGGACGCCACCCCCAAGGGGATCGACGTCTATTTCGAGAATGTCGGCGGCGGGCATCTGGACGCCGCCCTGCCGCGCATGAATGTCCGCGGCCGCATCCCGGTCTGCGGGATGATCTCGACCTATAACGGCGGCGGCGAGGGGGTGAAGAACCTGTTCAGCCTGATCTACGGCCGAATCCGCATGGAAGGCTTCGTGGCCAGCGACTTCGGCCACCTGAACGCGGCCTTTCTGTCCGACATGACTGGCTGGCTGAAGGGCGGGCGGGTCAAGTACCAGGAGACCATCCTGGAGGGCTTCGAGCGGGCGCCCGAGGGCCTGATCGGCCTGTTCTCCGGCGCCAACAACGGCAAGATGCTGATCCACATCGCCGACTGACGCCTGCTTAAGCGTCCTATCGATCCAATCACATAAAAACCTGAGATTATTGGGAGACTCTAGATGACCTTCGACATGCAGACGACCGGCCTCCAGTTGCGATCCCTGGTGAAGGCCAGCGGCGAACTGGAACTCTCCCTGGTCAGCGTTCCGGTGCAGCCGCCGGGGCCCGGCGAAGTCCTGGTCCGGGTGGAAGCCTCGCCCATCAACCCATCCGATCTCGGCCTGCTGGTCAGCGCCGCCGACATGAGCCAGGCCAAGGCCAGCGGAACCGCCGCAAGCCCGGTGATCACCGCGCCGATCCCCCCGGCCTATATGAAGGCCATCGCCGCGCGGGTGGATGAGTCCATGCCGGTGGGCAATGAGGGCGCGGGCGTCGTGGTGGCCGCCGGCGAAGGGGCGGAGGGTCTGGTGGGCAAGACCGTCGCCCTGCTGGGTGGGGCGATGTACGCGCAGTATCGCACCGTACGCGCGGCCGATATTCTTCTGCTGCCGGACGATGTGACGCCGGCCGAGGGCGCCTCCTGCTTCGTCAATCCCCTGACCGCCCTCGGCATGGTCGAAACCATGCGCCGCGAGGGTCACACCGCCCTGGTCCATACGGCGGCGGCCTCGAACCTTGGCCAGATGCTGAACCGCCTGTGCCTCAAGGACGGCGTGCCTCTGGTGAACATCGTCCGCAGCGCCGAACAGGCGGCTCTCCTGAAGGGGCAGGGCGCGGTCCATGTGCTCGACAGCACCTCGCCGAACTTCACTGAGGAACTCACCGAGGCCTTGGTGACCACCGGCGCGACTCTGGCCTTCGACGCCATCGGCGGAGGCCGCCTGGTGGGCCAGATCCTGACCGCCATGGAAGTGGCGGCCAATCGCAAGGCCACCGAGTACAGCCGCTATGGCTCCACCACCTACAAGCAGGCCTATATCTATGGCGGCCTCGACACCCGGCCGACTGAGCTGAACCGCGGCTTTGGGATGTCGTGGGGCGTCGGCGGCTGGCTGTTGACGCCGTTCCTCATGAAGATCGGGGCCGAAGCCGCACAGGCCCTGCGCCAGCGGGTGGCTTCGGAGCTCAAGACCACCTTCGCCAGCCACTACACGGCCGAGATCTCCCTGGCCGAGGCTCTGCAGCCGGACATTCTGGCGGCCTACAACCGCCGCGCCACGGGCGAGAAGTATCTGATCACCCCCAACAAGGGGGTCTGACACCCCCCAACGACTCTGGAATCCGACGCCCCCTGAGGCTCAGCCTCAGGGGGCGTCGACGCGCGTCTGGCGATTCGCGCCAGATGCTGGACGGGGCAGGGAGGGGAAAGGTTTGGAGGCCTGGCCCGGAATCGAACCGGGGTGCACGGATTTGCAATCCGCTGCGTAACCACTCCGCCACCAGGCCATCCGGTGACTGGCGCCCCTGATCCAGGCGCGCCGTCTCGTGCGGAGGCGGATCGCTAACAGAACCGCCCGCCCGCGGCAATCTCTCTTGCAGCGGGTGATTGCGCTCCGGTCCGGGCCGGACCTATAAGCGCGCTTCACCTGCACGCTTCCGAGGTCACATGGTCGACTTCTCCGCCGCCCGCCTGAACATGGTCGACAGTCAGGTCAGGACCAACGACGTGACGGATCTGCACGTGCAGGACGCCATGCGCGCCATCCCCCGCGAGGGCCTGCTGCCGCCTGAGAGGGCCTACTTGGCCTATGCGGACGCCGAGGTCCCCTACGCCCCCGGCCGCGCCCTCCTGGCGCCCCGGGACGTGGCCAAGCTGCTGCATGGCCTGGCCATCGCCCCAGGCCATAAGGCCCTGGCCATCGCCGCTCCCTATGGCGCTGCGGTCCTCGAACATGCGGGCCTGCGGGTTGAGCGTCTGGATGGCGAGGAGCTGATCCCTTCGGCGACCCAGGCCTATGACGCCATCATCTGCGAAGGCGCCGTGGTCAAGGCGCCGACGGCCTGGACCGACGCCCTGGCGCCCGGGGGCCGGCTGGCGGTGATCGAACGGCTCGGCCCGGTGGGCAAGGCGGTGATCTATACGCAGAGCCCCACAGGCCTGGCCCGTCGAGAAATCTTCGACGCCACTCCCAGCTATCTTGGCGGATTTGAGCCTGAGCAAGGATTCGCGTTCTGAGACGTGCTGAAACACATGCGAAAGCCGCGTGTGAAAAAAGCTTAAGGTTGCGCCCCCTGGCCGAGTTGGAAACAGCCGGCCATATAGGGCGTAGAGCTATTTCGCCTTAGTCGGGGACTACGTATGTTCATCAGCCGTCGCGGAGCCTTGGTGGCCGCCGTCTTCAGTACGGGTTTGACGCTTGGAGGGCCGGCGTCGGCCGAGTCCCTGGCTGATGCTATCGCGCTCGCCTACGAGACCAATCCTGTCCTTCAGGCGCAACGGGCGACCCAGCGAGCGTTGGACGAAAGCATCGTTCAGGCGCGTTCCGGTTGGCGTCCGTCGCTGAGCGCCTCGGCCTCAGGTCAGTACACTGAAACCCGCACCCCGCGGCAGTTTGCCGACCTGGATGGCGACGGCGTGCCTGAGACTTCGGTCGGCGGGATCACCGAGACGAACTCGGCGGCCACCAGTCTCAATCTGACCCAGCCGGTCTGGACCGGGGGACGGGTCGGGGCGACGGTCTCCGCGGCTCAGGCCGATGTGCTTGCTGGGCAGGAGAATCTGCGGCGCATTGAGGCGGAGGTCCTGGGCGGCGTCATCGTCGCCTATGTGGACGTCCGCCGTGACCAGGAGGCGCTGCGTATTCGCCAGGACAATGTCCAGGTCCTGACCCGGCAGCTGGAAGAAACCGACGCCCGCTTCGAAGTGGGCGAGATCACCCGGACCGACGTGGCCCAGGCCCAGGCCCGCCGCGCCGCCGCCGAGGCCCAGATGCGTTCGGCCGAGGCGCAACTGGCCATCAGCCGCGCAGCCTATGCCGCCATCGTCGGCCAAAATCCTGGCGACCTCGATCCCGAGCCGCCGCTGACCGCGGCGCTTCCGGCGACCGTCGATCAGGCCTACGAGGCCGCCGAGCGCAACAATCCGCAACTCCGGCAGGCGCGCTACAACGCCCAAGGCGCCGCTGCTCGGGTGGCCGCCGCCCGGGCCGAGCGGATGCCGAACCTGTCCTTGACCGGCAGTGTCGGCTGGAGCGGCCTGGCCGATCCCTTTGAGCCTTCGGACTATTCGCGAAACGTCACCGGCCGGGCGACCCTGACGGTGCCGCTCTTCACCGGCGGGCTGAACAACTCCCGGGTCCGTGCGGCGCGGGAGCGGGAGAACGCCAGCGAGCTTTCCGTCGAACAGGCCCGCCGCACCGCCCTCCAGAACGTGACCCAGGCCTGGAGCCAGCTCCTCGCCGCCCGGGCCAATATCGGCTCCACCGACGTTCAGGTTCGCGCCGCCCGGATCGCCGCCGAGGGTGTTCGTCAGGAACAGCAGGTGGGTCTGCGCACCACGATCGACGTGCTGAACGCCGAGCAGGAGTTGCGGGCCGCCGAACTGGCCCAGGTCTCCGCCCGTCGCGATGAATATGTCGCTGCGGCGTCTGTCCTGGCCGCTGTGGGTCGACTGGACGCGGCGAACCTTGCGCCTGATCTCGCCGCCTATGATCCCAAGGCCAATGGGCGGGCCCTGCGCTACACCTGGGGTTGGACCCCGTGGGAGGAGCCAATTGGCGTCGTCGACTCTGTTTTCGCCCCGCAGCCGGTGGAATACGCCCGCGACGCCCCAATGACCACTGCGGGCGCCCCGGCCCAGTAAGGCGGCGCGGCGACGACAACCGCCTTGCGTCGCAAAGCTAAAATTGCAGGATTGCTCTATCGCGCCTAGGCTGGCGCACGGATTCCCTACCGCATCAAACACGGCGCGCCTCATGTCCGATCAGACCTCCCAAGAACCGACGATGGAGGAGATTCTCGCCTCCATTCGCCGCATCATTTCGGAGGACGACGCTCCAGCGGACGAACCGAAGGCCGAAGAAGAGGCGCCGGCCGAGCCGGCCGCGCCCGAGCCGGTCGAAAGCTATGCGCCGGAACCCGAGCCGGAACCTGCGCCCGCCTACGAAGCCGCCGCCCCGGAGCCCGAGCCCGAGCCCGAGGATGACGCCCTGGAGCTGACCGATCGCGTCGATCAGGTCGGCGACCTGGATGTCTATAGTCCCACAGCGGCGCCGGCCTCCTCAGAACCTGAATCGGCGGTCTATTCGCCGCCGCCGGCCAGCTACGAGCCTGCCGCCAGCCAGGGCGGCGACGAGGGCCTGCTGAGCCAGACGGCGGCCACGGCCGCGGCCTCGGCCTTCGGCCAGCTTTCGGCGGCCATTGGCATGCCGCACACCGATCGCACCCTCGAGGACGTGGTTCGCGAAATGCTGCGCCCGCTGCTCAAGCAGTGGCTGGACGACAACCTTCCGCAGATTGTCGAGGCCTCGGTCCGCGAAGAGGTCGAGCGTATCGCCCGCGGGCGCGTACGCTAGGATCAGGCCTCCCACGCCCAGGCGTGTGAGCCGCCGAACCCGCCCCGCCCGGGCGGGTTCGTTCGTTTTCGGAGCCCCCGTCTTTCCTGGCGGGACTGGCGCCTGTATGGACCCCGTGATCCGCCATGCTTGAAAAGACCTTCCATCCCAAGACCGCCGAGCCCCGCCTCTATGAGGCCTGGGAGCAGTCGGGCGCCTTCGCCCCGACCGATGATCCGAACGCCGAGCCGTTCTCCATCGTCATACCGCCGCCGAATGTCACCGGCTCCCTGCACATCGGTCATGCGCTGAACAACACGCTGCAGGACGTGCTGATCCGATTTGAGCGGATGCGGGGCAAGGCTGCGCTCTGGCTGCCCGGCACCGACCATGCGGGCATCGCCACCCAGAACATCGTCGAGCGCCAGCTGGCGGAGGCCGGCAACATCAGCCGCCGCGAGATGGGCCGCGAGGCCTTTGTCGAGAAGATCTGGGAGTGGAAGGCCAAGTCCGGCGGGACCATCGTCAACCAGCTGCGCCGTCTCGGCGCCTCCTGCGACTGGAGCCGCGAGCGCTTCACCCTGGACGAGGGCCTGTCGGACGCCGTGCGCAAGGTGTTTGTCCAGCTCTACAAGGAAGGTCTGATCTATCGCGACAAGCGGCTGGTGAACTGGGACCCCCACTTCCAGACCGCCATCTCCGACATTGAGGTCGAGCAGCGAGAGGTCGATGGCCACTATTGGCACTTCGCCTATCCGCTGGAGGACGGCTCCGGCGAGATCGTCGTGGCCACCACGCGCCCTGAGACCATGCACGGCGACACGGCCGTGGCCGTCCATCCTGACGACGCCCGCGACAAGCATCTGGTCGGCAAGGCCGTCCGCCTGCCGATCGTGAACCGGCCCATTCCGATTATCGCCGACGAGTATCCCGATCCGGAAAAGGGCTCGGGCGCGGTCAAGATCACCCCGGCCCATGACTTCAACGACTTCCAGGTGGGCAAGCGCCACAACCTGCCGGTCATCAACGTTTTCGACGACTATGCGAAGATCAACGAGAACGCCCCGCCGGAATATCGCGGCCTGGACCGGTTCGCCGCCCGCAAGAAGGTGGTCGAGACGTTCGAGGCCCTCGGCCTGCTGCGCGAAATCGAGAAGACCCGCCATGTGGTGCCGCACGGGGACCGCTCGGGCGCCGTGGTCGAGCCCTATCTGACCGACCAGTGGTACGTTGACGCCAAGACCCTGGCCGGCCCCGCCATCAAGGCGGTGGAGGAGGGGCGGACCGTTTTCGAGCCCCGCAACTGGGACAAGACCTATTTCGAATGGATGCGGAACATCCAGCCCTGGTGCATCTCGCGCCAGCTCTGGTGGGGGCATCGCATCCCGGCCTGGTACGGCCCGGACGGCAAGCCCTTCGTGGCCGAGACCGAGGACGAGGCCAAGGCCGCGGCCCGCGAGCACTATGGCCGTGACGAACCTCTGAAGCAGGACGAGGACGTCCTCGACACCTGGTTCTCCTCAGGGCTGTGGCCGTTCTCCACCATGGGCTGGCCCGACAAGACCAGCGATCTGGCGCGCTTCTATCCGACCCACACCCTGATCACCGGCTTCGACATCATCTTCTTCTGGGTCGCCCGGATGATGATGCAGGGGATCCACTTCACCGGCGAAGCGCCCTTCAAGCGGGTCTTCATCAACGCCCTGGTCCGCGACGCCGAGGGCAAGAAGATGTCCAAGTCCAAGGGCAATGTCCTGGACCCGCTGGAGCTGGTGGACGAGTTCGGCGCTGACGCCCTGCGCTTCACCCTGACGGCCATGTCGGGCCAGGCCCGCGACATCAAGCTCTCGCGCCAGCGCATTGAAGGCTATCGGAATTTCGGCACCAAGCTGTGGAACGCCACGCGCTTCTGCCAGATGAACGGCTGCGCCCGAGCCGAAGGCTTCGATCCGGCGACCCTGCAGGTTCCGCTCAACCGCTGGATCGTCGGCGAGGCGGCCCGCACCAGTCAGGCCGTGACCAAGGCCCTGGACGGCTGCGGCTTCGATGAGGCCGCAGGCCTGCTCTACCGCTTCATCTGGAATGTCTACTGCGACTGGTACGTGGAACTCGCCAAGCCGCTGCTCAATGGCGAGGACGCCGCCGCCAAGGCCGAAACCCAGGCCACCGCCGCCTGGGCTCTGGACGTCATCCTGACCCTGCTGCACCCGATCATGCCCTTCCTCACCGAAGAGCTCTGGGCGCAGACGGCGGGCGAGGGGGCGGCGCGCAACCATCAGGGCTTCCTGATGACCGCGCCCTGGCCGGAGCTGGGCGAAGACCTGATCGACAAGGCGGCCGAGGCCGAGATCGGTCTGATCATCGCCGCGGTCAGCGAGGGCCGGTCGGTTCGCGCTGAGCTGAACGTGCCGCCGGCCGCGCGGCCCGACCTGCTGGTGATCGAGGCCAGCGCTGAGCAAAGGGACATCCTCGAACGCTCGGCGCCGGTCATCTGCCAGACCCTGCGCGTGGCGTCGGTCCAGGCGGTGGAGCGCGCCCCGGACGGCGCCATTCCCTTCGTGGTCGAAGGCGCGACCCTGGCCCTGCCAGTGGCGGCCTTCATCGACCTGGCCGCCGAGCGGGCGCGCCTGACGAAGGAGATCGCCACCCTGGCCTCAGATGTGCAGCACACGGCCAAGAAGCTGGGCAATCCCGACTTCGTGGCCCGCGCGCCTGAAGAGGTGGTTGAGGAAAATCGTGAGCGCATGGCGGAGGCGCAGGCCGCCAAGGCCAAGCTCGAAGTGGCCTTGGATCGGCTGGCTGGAGTCGGCTGACCCGGATGGCCGCCTAGGCGATTTTGACCTGCAGGGGGACTTGCGGGGTCAGGATCTGGGTGGCCAGGGCCAACAGGTCGGCGTGGGAAATAGGCTTGGACAGCACCCCGTCCATGCCGGCGTCGAAGCACTTTTCCTCGATCTCACTTCCGGTCTGCGCCGTCAGGGCGACGATGGGGGTGTCGGCGTTCATCGGGCAGCCGGAGCGGATGGCGGCGGCGGCGGCCAGCCCATCCATGACCGGCATGTTCACATCCATCAGGATCAGGTCGAAGCGCTCCACCGTCGCCCGCTCTACCGCTGTGCGGCCGTTTTCAGCCTCTGCGGTGGTCACATCCGGGGAAGCGAGAAACAGGCGGACCAGCTCGCGATTGACCGGATGGTCATCAACGATGAGCACTCGGCCAGCGATGCTGGGGGCTGGGCCGGAAGGCGCCACATCCTCAGCGGCCGAGGTGGGGATGGGGACGGCCGGAGCTGCGGGAATTTCAAGCCAGAAGCAGGCGCCGGGTTGGTCCCGGGCGTCGGCCCCGATCTGGCCCCCCATCAACTCAATGAGCTCCCGGCAAATCGCCAAGCCCAGGCCGGTGCCCCCATGACGACGGGTGACGCTGGAATCCCCCTGGGCGAAACGCCGGAACAGCTTTTTGCGGTGCGCCTCGGGGATGCCTGGACCGCTATCGATGACCTCGATACGCAGGTTTTCACCTGCCGGTCCGGCCGACTGCAGATGAATGCGCACCGCCCCGTGGTCGGTGAACTTGACCGCATTGCCGGCCAGGTTCAGCAGAACCTGCCGCAAGCGCAGGCCGTCAACCTTGCGGCAGGGATGGTTCAGGTCGTTGATGATCTGCAACCTCACACCCTTGACCAAGGCCTGCACCGAGAGAATGTCCCGAACCTCCTCGACCAGGGCGGGAATCTCCGTCGGTTCCAGTTCGAGCTCGATCTGGCCGGCCTCCAGCTTGGAGACGTCGAGCACATCATTGATCAGGGCCAGCAGCGCATCTCCAGCCGTCGCGATGCGCCGGACGTGGCCAGCAGCGGCTGCGGGCAGGAGGGTTTGTTGGAGCAAGGCGGTGAAGCCGAGGATGCTGGTAAGGGGAGTCCGGAGCTCATGGCTCATATTGGCGAGGAAGGCGGCCTTGGCCTCCACCGCGGCCTCGAGCCGCGCCTGCAAGGCCCGCTGCACCGTCACGTCCCGGTAGAGGCTGACCAGTTCTGAGGGGTGGCCGGCGGCGTCCCGGACCACGCGGGAAGCCCCCTCCAGCCAACGGGTCTCCCCGGTCTTGGTCAGAGCCGGGTAGGGCTTCTGCATCACCTCGTCTGGGGATGCGGGATCAAAGTCAGGTGCGGTAGGGTCAAACAGGGTCGCAAGGCCGGCCAGGACCGCGGACCGATGGTCTGGTGGAACGAAATCGGCCAGGCTGAGCCCGATCACCTCGTCCGGGTCATAGCCAATCATCCGGGTGGACGGCGAAGCGTAGGAAATCTTGCCCGTGTGGTCCGTGCGCAGCAGGATGTCATGGCAGTGGTCGGCGAGCATCCTGTAGCTGGCTTCACTCCGCGCCAGCTGCGCCTCTGTCTCCTTTCGCAGGGCAAGCTCCGTTCGCAGGCGCAGGGCGTCTTCCACGGCGTCGGCGAGGCTGCGGAGCTGTCCGCGGGCAAGGGCGCTCATGGGGGGCCGCGGCGCCGTGTCCAGAACACAAAGCGTACCGATCGCCGCCCCCGTCGGACAGCGGATGACCGCGCCGGCATAGTAGCGCAGACCCATTTCTCCCCAGACCAGGGGGTTGTGGTCAAAGCGCGGGTCGAGGGTGGTGTCGGGCGTCTCAAAAACGGCCTCGCCCGAAGCCAGGGCGTGGGTGCAGAAGGAAATGTCCAGGGGGGTCTCGGACACCGTCAGGCCAACCTTGGCCTTGAACCACTGTCGATCGCTGTCGAGGATTGAGAAGACGCTGATCGGCGCGGCGAAGATCTGTGACGCCAGCGACACCAGCGAATCAAATGAGGTCTCAGGCTCCGTATCCAGGAGGCCGAGCCGACGAACGGCTGTGAGGCGTGCAGCGATGGCGGGATCCATGGGGCGCGCTCCGAACTTGGTCCTCAACCTGGGCGATTGGTCCTTAACGACATGCTTCCTGGCGGTGCGGCCCGCCGCCGCAGGTTGAGCGCGTTGAGGCGAACACATGTTTGCCACCGCTCCCAGGTTATGCTTGTTCACCCAGGAAGATGCGGGGGCTGTCTGACCCCTGCGCAGCATTAGGAGAACGCTCATGACCGAGGCCGCTCTGCCTCCCGGCTGGCCTGCCATGTCCATCGCTGACGCCCACGCCCTGCTCACAGCACCGGGTGTCCCGTTCGAGATGGAAGAGGTCACCATCCGCGGTGTGACCATGAAGGCCTGGAAGAACTCGCCCCCGACCCTGCGTTCGGTGGTCGAGGCCGGCCGCGCCCACGGGGAGCGGATCTTCCTGGTCTATGAGGATGAGCGGGTTTCCTTCGAAGCCTTCCACCGGGCGGTGGCCAACCTCGCCAAGGAATTCGCCGCCCGCGGCGTCACCAAGGGCGACCGGGTCGCCATCGTCATGCGCAACCTGCCCGAATGGGTGGTGGCCTTCTATGCCGGCGCTTCGCTGGGCGCCATCGTCACGCCGCTCAACGCCTGGTGGACCGGGCCGGAGCTGGAGTACGGCCTGACCGATTCCGGCGCCAAGATCGTGGTGCTGGACGCCGAGCGCTATGAACGCCTCACCGAGCACCTGCCCAACTGCCCCGACCTGGTGCGGGTCTATGTGTCGCGGGAGTCCGATGAGATCGCCCACCCCGACGTGACCAAGCTTGAGGATGTGCTCGGCGAGACCAACGGCTGGGGCGACCTGCCCGACCTGGGCCTGCCCGACGTCGAGATCGACCAGGACGATGACGCCACCATCTTCTACACCTCAGGCACGACCGGTAAGCCGAAGGGCGCGCTTGGCACCCATCGGGGGGTCAATTCCAACATCCTGACCGCCGCCAGCGCCGGCGCGCGGCGGTTCCTGCGGCGCGGGGAAATGCCGCCGGCGCCCGATCCGGACGGTCCGCAGCGCTCGTCCCTGATCTCGGTGCCCTTCTTCCACGTCACCGGCTGTTTCGCGGTCCTCAACCCCAGCCTGTTCGCCGGCGCCAAACTGGTGATGATGCACAAGTGGGATGCGGTGCGGGCTTTCGAGCTGATTGAGCGCGAGAAGATCCAGTCGGCCGGCGGCGTGCCGACCATCGCCTGGCAGCTGATCGAGCACCCGGCCCGGGCCAATTACGACCTGTCGTCGCTGGAATCCGTGGCCTATGGCGGCGCGCCCTCGGCGCCCGAACTGGTCCGTCGGCTCAGCGAAACCTTCCCCAAGTCGCAGCCCGGCCAGGGCTGGGGCATGACTGAGACCTGCGCCACCGTCACCAGCAATGGGGCTGAGGACTACACCAACCGCCCCGACAGCTGCGGCCCGGCCGCCCCGGTGGCCGAACTGAAGATCGTCGATCCGGCGGACGGCGTGACCGAACTGCCCATCGGCGCCGTCGGCGAACTGTGGGCCAAGGGGCCGATGGTCGTGAAGGGCTATTGGAACAAGCCCGAGGCCACCGCCCAGACCTTTGTTGACGGCTGGGTGCGCACCGGCGACCTGGCGCGGCTGGATGAGGAAGGCTTCTGCTTCATCATCGACCGGGCCAAGGACATGCTGATCCGCGGGGGCGAGAACATCTACTGCGTCGAGGTCGAGAACGTCCTCTACGACCATCCGGCGATCATGGACGCCGCCATCGTCGGCGTGCCTCACCGTACGCTCGGCGAAGAGCCGGCCGCCGTGGTCACCCTGAAGCCCGGCGCCGAGGTGACCGAACAGGAGCTGCGCGCCCATGTCGCCGAGCACCTGGCGGCCTACAAGGTGCCGATCGCGGTGAAGTTCTGGCACGAGACCCTGCCGCGCAACGCCAATGGCAAGATCCTGAAGAACGAGCTCAAGAAGCTGTTCGAGGAACCGGCTGACGCCTGACCCATGGGCCGTAAGCGCGTCGACCTGCTCCTGGTCGAGCGCGGCCTGTTCGACAGCCGCGCCAAGGCCCGGGCCGCCATTGAGGCGGGCCGGGTCATGGTCGGCGGGCAGGCGGTTCGCCGGCCGGCCGACCTGTTGGATGACGATTGCGAGATCACGGCTACGCCGGCGCATCCTTGGGTGGGCCGCGGCGCGCTGAAGCTTGCCCACGCCCTGGATCTCTGGCCCATCGCGGTGGAGGGCCGACGGGTTCTCGATGTGGGGGCCTCAACGGGGGGGTTCACCGAGGTGTGCCTGAGCCGCGGGGCCGCGCGCATCTGCGCCGTCGATGTGGGGCGGGGGCAGTTACATCCGAGGATCGCCGCCGATCCGCGGGTGCTGAGCCTTGAAGCGACCGACGCCCGAAATGTCGATCTTGGCCTGGTGGGGTTCGCTCCGGATCTGATCGTCTGCGACGTCAGCTTCATCTCCCTGGCCAAGGCCCTGCCGCGCGCCCTCAGTCTCGCAGGGGCGGGCGCTGAGGCGATCGTGTTGGTGAAGCCGCAGTTTGAGGTGGGACCAGGGGCCGTGGGCAAGGGGGGCGTGGTCAAGGACGAGGCGGCCCGCGCCCGCGCCCTGGCAGAGGTTGAGGCGTTCCTGGGCGATGTCGGGTGGCAGGTGAACGCCGTGGCGCAGAGCCCGATCACCGGCTCGGACGGCAATCTTGAATTTCTGCTCTGGGCCGCGAAAAAGCCGCCCGGCTGAACCGGGCGGCTTGATGCTGTCAGACCTTAGTCGACGACCTGATAGCGCCCCGAGCTGTCGCGGCAGACCCGGACGAAACGCTTCTGGGTCGAACCATCGGGCATGTAGATCGGGCTTTCGGCGATGCTGCAGCCGTCCGCGCCGGGACGCTGGGCTACCGAATAGGTCCGACCGTAGCGGTCATGCGCCTGGCCATAGGCGGACGATGAAGAATAGCCGTAGCGGTTGGCGTCATAGGACGAGCCGTAATAGCCGGGCGCCGCGCCGCTCTGGTAGTAGCCGCCCTGATACTGGTGCTGGGGCTGGCTGTAGGTCTGGCCGTAGGGCGCCTGGGCGTAGTAGCCACCACCGTACTGGCTGTTCTGGGTGGCCTGGTTGTTGTAGCCCGGCGCGCAGGCTGCGGACCGGTTGCCGACCGCTGCGCCGGCTGCGGCGCCAAGGGCGCCGCCCAGCAGAGCCCCTTCGGTGCGCACACCGCCAGCCGCGGCGTTGGAGCCGATCACCGCGCCCAGAGCGCCGCCGATCAGGGCTGCGGTGGTGCTACGGTTGGTCTGGTCGCGGCGGCAGGGATCGTAATAGGTGTTCCCCTGGGTCTGACCGTAATAGCCGTAGGACTGGGCCGAGGCCATGGTCGGGACCGCCGCGGCGGCGGCGAGAGTGGCGACGCCCGCAACCGCGGCGACGGCGCCCTTGGCGATGGTGGAACGGGTGGACATCGTAGCTCTCCCTTGAGCGGAAAATCGTGAACGGGTGCGAAACTCGCCCTTGTCGATTTCCAATATGGCGGCGCTTTCCTGAACGGCCCTTGAGCGGGTTGTTCATCTTCGTTCATCTTGCCGGCGACGCACCAGTCGTGGCGTCGGGCGTCGAAATGTGAAATGGCCCTGGGGATGCGAAGTTCCAAGCCCACACGCCGCTCCTCCGTCCGCCCTCCAGCCGGGCCTGCGCCCGAGACAGAGGTGACGATCACCGAAATGGGCGGTGAGGGCGACGGCATGGCCCCGGGGCCCATCTTCGCCTCCTTCACCCTGCCCGGCGAGCGGGTGCGGGTGGCTGGTGTGGGAGAGCGCCGCAAGACCCTGGCGATCCTCGAGCCGAGCGCCGAGCGGGTTGAGCCCCCCTGTCCGCATTTTGGCCAGTGCGGGGGCTGCGCCCTGCAACACTGGCGCATGGACGCCTACCTTGGCTGGAAGCGCGAGCGGCTGATCGGAACCCTCGCCCGCCAGCATATCGAAACCGAGGTGTCGCCGATCTTCGCCTCGCCGCCGTTCAGCCGCCGGAGGGTGGCCCTGCACGCTCGGCAAGGCGTCCGGGGCGAGGCGCGCCTGGGCTACAAGATCCGCAATTCCTGGGACCTGGTGGACATTCAGGTCTGTCCTATCGCTGATCCCAAGATCACGGCCGCCCTGCCGGCCATGCGACGGCTGGCGGCCCCGCTGTTTGAGCATCCGAAATCAGCGCCAACTCTGCACGTCACCCTGACCGATGATGGAATCGACATCGACATCACCGGCGTAGAGCGCAAGAGCGGCGGACTTTCGGCTGACGCCCGCATGCGACTGGCCGAGCAGGCTGCGGCCAGCGGCTTCGCCCGGGTCTCCATGGATGGCGAGATCGCCTATATGGACCAGGCCGCCCCCAGCGTCCGTCTTGGCGACATCCGCGTGGTCCTGCCGCCGGGCGCCTTCCTGCAGGCCGTCCCCGCCGCCGAACGGGTCATGGTGGATTTCGTGGCCAAGGCCGCGGCCGGCGCCGAACGGATCGCCGACCTCTATTGCGGGGTGGGCACTTTCACCTTCGCCCTGGCGGAAATCGCGCCGGTCTACGCCGCCGATGGTTCAGCGCCCGCCATCGCCGCGCTGAACGCCGCCGTCGCCACCGCGCCGGGCCTGAAGGGCGTGACGGCCGAGGCGCGGGATCTGGTCCGGCGGCCGCTGCTGATTCAGGAAATGAAGAAGATCGACCTGGTCGTCTTCGATCCGCCCCGGGCCGGCGCCGCCGAGCAGGCCGGTGAGATCGCTGGCTCCAAGGTCAGTCGGGTCATCGGCGTTTCGTGCAACCCGGCGACCTTCGCCCGAGATGCGCGCACCCTGATCGATGCGGGCTTCCGCCTGGATCAGGTGCTGCCCGTGGATCAGTTCCTGTGGTCGCCGCATGTGGAGCTGGTGGGCGTCTTTTCCCGCTAGCTAGCCGAACAAGTCCACCTGATCGCCCACGCGGGGCGGGACCTTGAAGGCCGACAGATCGAGGTCAGGCAGAGGCCGGTCCAGGCCATAGCGCCGCCTGGCTACGCGAAACCTCTGGCCCATCATCTGGGCCACCGGCCCCTGGCCCTTCATCCGGGCGCCGAAGGTGGCGTCATAGGCCTTGCCGCCGCGCATCTGGCGCACCAGCGACATCACCCGCGCCGCACGGTCGGGGTGATCGGTGGCCAGCCATTCCTCGAACAGGTCCTTGATCTCCAGGGGCAGGCGAAGGGCCACATAGCCGGCGCCCACAGCGCCGGCCTGGGCGCTGCGCTCCAGCACCGCCTCCATCTCGTGGTCGTTCAGGCTTGGGATGGCCGGGGCGAACATCACCACCACGGGCACGCCAGTCTTGGCCAGGCCCTCGACGGCGGCCAGGCGACGCTCTGGCGTGGCGGCGCGTGGCTCCATGCTGCGGGCGAGCCTGCGGTCGAGGGTGGTGATGGAGATGGCGACGCGGGCGAGGCCCCGGGCGGCCATGTCGCCCAGTATGTCGGCGTCTCGCAAGATCAGGGCCGACTTGGTGATGATGGTGAAGGGGTGGGCGAACCGTTGCAGCACCTCCAGCACCTGGCGGGTCACCCGATGCTGGCGCTCAATGGGCTGATAGGGGTCGGTGTCGCCGCCGATGTGGATGACTCGCGGCGCATACCGGGGCGCAGACAACTCCCTTTCCAACAGTGTGGCGGCGTCGGGCTTGAAGAACAGCCGGCTCTCGAAATCCAGACCCGGCGACAGGCCAAGAAAGGCGTGGGCCGGCCGGGCGTAGCAGTAGATGCAGCCGTGCTCGCAGCCCCGATACGGATTGATCGAGCGGTCGAAACCGACATCGGGGCTGGTGTTGCGCGCGATGATCGTCCTCGCCTTGTCCGGCAAGACATGGGTTTGAAGCTGGGCCGGCGTCTCGTCGTCAAGGGTCCAGCCGTCATCGAAGGCCTCAAGCTTGCGACTCTCGAACCGACTGCTGGCGTTGGTGCGCGCCCCGCGGCCGCGGATCTGCTGGGTGAAGGTGACCACATTCCCAGGCTACCCAACCGGCGAGAACAAAGCAAGAACTCCTGGTGGGTGGGGGTGGCGGATGCTAGCTTGGCTTCAGGGTCAATCGCGGAGGTGATGTGTGTCCGGATCGGCCAAGAACGTCGAGCTTGTCTGCGGAATAGACGGCAGCCCCCATGCGGCGATCGCGATAGATCTGGCTTGCCGTCTATCCAAGGGGCTGGGCCTGGGCCTGTGTCTGATCGCGGTCAATCGTCTCCGCTCTGCAGGGGGCTACCCCGATCTGCGAGACTGGAGCGAGGTGGAGGCCAGGGCCATTTTGCGGGGGGCCGAAGATCAGGCGCGCCGGAGCGGGGCGGCCCCGCGGCTCATGCTTGCCGAGGGTCGGGATGTGGCCAAGGCGCTTCTGACTGCGGCCGAGGAAGTGGGCGCAAGGCACATCGTGGTGGGAACCGGAGACCCTAAGGGGTTGGGGAGATTGTTGATGGGGTCGGTCGCCACAGCCGTGGCCGAACAGGCCCACGTCAGCGTGACCATCGCCCGCGGCCCATAGCCAAGGGGCGTGCTGCGATAGGCAGGAGGGTTCAGAGCCAGCCGCGCTTCTTGAAGTAGAGGTAGGGCAGGCCGGCGGACAGGACCATGAGGCCTAGGGCGGCTGGATAGCCCCAGGGCTGAGACAGCTCGGGCATGTATTCGAAATTCATGCCGTAGATTGAGGCGATCAGGGTGGGGGGCAGCAGCGCGACCGAGGCCACCGAAAAGATCTTGATGATCTGAGTTTGCTGAACATTGATCAGGCCCAGGGTGGCGTCCAACAGGAAACTCAACTTCGCCGACATGCTGTCACACAGCTCCCCCAGCGCGGCGGCGTCCCGTTGCAGCATCCGCACCTTTTGTCGGCTCTCCCGGGGAGCGCGGCGCGCCGTGGAGTCCAGGGCGGCGTGGTAGGCGAGCAGCCGCTGAAAGCTCGAAAGGCTCTCCCGCACCATGCCCAGGAGGTCGCCCTTGCGACCGATATCGCCGATCAGGATTTCCAGGGCTTCGCTCTGGGTTCGCCCCATGGCGCTCCGACGGAAGACGCCGGCTGAAATCGCATCGATCTCAGCGGCGGTGTGCTCCATCGTATCGGCGTAGCGGTCGATCAGTCCTTCGATCAGCGAGAGCATGACGCTCTCCCCGTCCGTCAGCGGCTCCGGCGCCCGCGCCGATGCGCGGCTGATGAAGGAATCGAACGCCTTGATGCTGACGTGCCTGATCGTCACCAGCTGACGGTCGCGCAGGACGAAGGTTACTGGAGCCTTGCTCGGCGTCTCCGTGGTCAAGCCGATCGCCACCGTGGCCGTCATCACCTCGGCGCCGCCATCGGTGTAGAGCCGGGCCGAGGGCTCAATGTCCGACATTTCTTCCGGGGTCGGAAGATCAATCTTCTGCCAAGACTCGGCCAGCGCCGATTCTTCACTGGAGGGGGAGGTCAGGTCAGCCCACACCGCCTCGGGGTCCAGCGACCCCACTTCAAGGCGCCCCTCCCGCAACTGATAGACCATGAGCATGAAGGGCCTCCTGACTCTGCGGCGGCCGTCACACCAGCCGCGGGGAGGGCCGTCAACCCCGGCCCGTCAGGACAACGGCCCTTGACCAGATGGTTTCCGCACGGCTCATGCGGCCAATGCTCACCGTCATCATCCCCGCCCATGATTCTGCTGAGGCCCTCGCCGGCCTGCTCGCCGCCCTGGTGCCGGCCGCCGTCGATGGGCTGGTGCGGGAGGTGATCGTCGCCGACGGGGACTCAGACGCGGCCACCGCGGCGCTCTGCGAAGACGCCGGCGCGCAGCTGCTGAGGGGCTCGATCGCTGCGGCCGCGGCGGTCGCCAAGGGCAACTGGCTGTTGATCCTGGAGCCGGAAATGCGGTTTCCGAGCCGCTGGATCGAGGTGGTGGCTGACCACAGTTCGCGCGCCACCCAGCCGGCCCTGCTGCTGCCCCCGCTGGGGACGGGCTGGCTCGCTGGTCGTCGGCAGGCGAACAGCGCAGGTCTGCTCATTCGCACACGGGACTTCGGCGGAACCCAGGGGGATATGAAGACCCTGCGTGCGCAGTTCGGTCGTCGGGCCTTGCGTTTGGGTTGAGCCCCGCGGCTCTAACCAGCGGCTCTAAAAGGTCATCTTGCCGTCGAAGTCGAGACGGGCGTCGATCATGCGGGCGCCCCGGGCGGCGGCGTCCAGGGTGCGAGACGACTCACCAAAGTGATCGCGATAGGCCCAGTAGGCGGCGACGACCTTTTCCACATAGTTACGGGTCTCGACCGATGGCAGGCACTCGATGACCAGCAGGCTGTCGGCCTGCTCGCCGACCATGGCGACGGTCTTCTGCAGCGTGCCAGGGCCGCCATTATAGGCCGCCACAATCTGGAGCAGGTCATAGCCGACCCCACGCTCCATCAGCCAGGTCAGGTAGTCCTGGCCAACCCGCAGATTGAACGCCGGGTCAAACAGCGGGCTCATATCCTGTTTCAGCTTGTCGTCGCCGGCGGCCCGCGCGGCGGCTTCCGGCATGAGTTGCATCAGGCCGACAGCCCCGGCCGGAGAGACCGCCGCCGGATTGAACCGGCTCTCCTGGTGGACAATGGCGTAGACCAGGGCCTTGTCGATCGTGAAGCCCCACTTGGGCTCCAGGGATGGCGTGGGGTAGGCGAAGGTCGCCCGAAGCCGCGCCGGAGACCTGTCAGCCTGAGATGTGAGGGGGGCGTTGAGGGCGAGGGCCAGCGTCGTCCAACGGCTCCGCTCGGCCTCGGACCTGGCGAGCATGAGGCCAGCCCGCAACTCCATGCCAGCCTCAAGGGCCAGACCCAGTTGCGACAGCGCCACGGCGCGGTGAGCCCTGGGGTCAGACTTGGCGAAGCGAACGATTTCTATGCTGTCGCCGCCCAGGCCAGACGCCCGGAACAGCTGAGCCTTCGGCGCCTGTTCTGAGAGGCGAAGCGGCGCAGCCTCCTCGCCGCCGAGGGCCAGGCGTCGGTCGGCGATCATGCCGTAGAAGGTTTCAGGATGACCGGCGGCCACCCGGAGGTGGGCGATCGCCCGCTCGGCCTCGGACTCCCGTCCGGCCGCCCGGGCCGCCCAGAAGCCCGCGCCCGACTGGAGCCAGGCCCCTTCTTCAGGGTCCCGGGCCACGGCGCTGAAAAAGCCCTCAGCCTCCTCGTAGCGGCCCATCCGGTAGGCCGCCATGCCGGCGATCCAGCGTTCGCCGGCGCTGCCGGCGAGGTCATAGGCCCGGGTGACGTCGCCGCCATAGAAGGCCTGGCGGGCGGCGCGGCCCTTATCGGCGTTCAGCCGTCCGCCGACCCGCTGGGCTGCGTTCTCCACCCGGCCCCAGTCCAGGCCCGTGACCACCGGCGTCCGAGGCGCCGGCGCGCCGGTGGGACGGCGTTTCAGAGCCAGGGCGTAAACCCGCTCTGCGCCGGGGAGATCGGCATAGTCCGCCAGCCAGCCGCTGAGCTCCTGATAGGACGACACATGGGCTGTGGGGTGCATCAGCTGTCGCAGGGCCACATGTCCGGCGAGGCTGCGATCCTTCAGCTCGGCCATCTGCATCTGGGCGTCGATGAAGTCGCCCCGGTCCACCGCGGCGAAGACCCCGCGATAGCGGGCGAGGTCCCAGGGGTTCAACACCTGAGGCGCGGCCCAGGCACGGGTGGCGCCGCCTGCCGTCACAGCCGCGCTCACAGCGCCCAGACCCAGGCTAAAGACCTGCCTTCGCGTCGATGTCGTCATGCGACCTTCCACGTCCGCCGACATGTCGCAGCGGTTCCGTGGCCCTTTTCTCGAAGCTCAGCCCCCGGTCTAGTGGGGTCGCTCCGGGCGATCAAGTCTTTGCACCAATGACACGAGGTCGCTCCAGGCTTTCTTCTTGGCTGCGGGCTGACGCAGCAGAAAGGCCGGGTGCAGCGTCGGCATGGCGGGCAATTCCAGGTTTTCGTCCTCGGCCCGCCACTCGAACCAGCGGCCTCGCATCGCCAGGATGCCTTCCTCGCGCTTGAGCATGGCCTTGGCCGAGGCGCCGCCCACCAGCAGCAGCATCCTTGGTCGGACCAAGCTGATGGCCCGTTCCACAAACGGGGCGCAGACCCTCTGCTCGTCGAGAGTCGGGGTTCGGTTTCCTGGGGGGCGCCAGAAGACGGTGTTGGTGATGAAGGTCCGGTTTGTGAGGCCGGCGGCGTCGAGCATCCGGTCCAAAAGCTGCCCCGCGCGGCCGACGAAGGGCTCGCCCCGGGCGTCCTCTTCAGCGCCGGGGCCCTCGCCGATGATCATCACAGGAGCGTCCGCGGGACCGCGGCTGAACACCGCCTTGGTCGCCGCGCCGTCAAATCGGATGGGGCACCCCTGGAAGGCGGCGATGGCCTCGGCCAGGGCCGCCAGATCCTGCGCCTGGCCGGCCAGGACGCGGGCCTGCGCGATCGCCGCCTCGAGGTCCGACGCCTTGGAGCCTGCGGCGCTTGCGGCTGGCGAAGGGATGGGGGCGGGCTCGATCCGCCGGGGGGGCGGACGCAACCCCGCGGCGATGCGATCGATGGCCTCGTCCTGATAGAGGCAGTCCACGCCCACATCGGCCCAGAAGGCCAGCAGGCTCTCGGCCAGGATCTGGGGCGATGGCGAGTTGGTAAGGTCCATACTGTAGGGTCGAAATCCTTGAGATTCGCGGGGTTTGTCCTTGACCGCGTAGGGGCGACCTTCCGATAAGACGGCCAAAGGATCAACGCTGTCGGTGAAGGTGAGGGGGCCTGGCCGATGGATAATGGAGTTCAGAGGGGATCATGAGCGAAGACGTCGAACGTGAAGCCATGGAATACGACGTCGTCATCGTCGGCGCCGGACCTGCTGGCCTGTCGGCGGCGATCCGCCTCAAACAGCTGGCCGCCGAAGCCGGTTCGGAGATCAGCGTCGCCGTTCTGGAAAAAGGCTCCGAGGTTGGCGCTCATATCCTGTCGGGCGCGGTGATTGACCCGATCGCCCTCAATGAACTGATCCCCGACTGGAAGGACCAGGGCGCGCCCCTGGAGACTCCGGTCAAGAAGGACAAGTTCATCTATCTGGGCCCCCAGGGCGAGCTGGACATCACCTGGCTGCCCATGCCGAAGTTCATGCTGAACCACGGCAACTACATCGCCTCCCTGGCCAACGTGGCCCGGTGGCTCGGCCAGCAGGCTGAGGCGCTCGGCGTCGAAATCTATCCGGGCATGGCCGCCTCCGAAGTGGTCTTCGACGAGAATGGCGCCGTAAAGGGCGTCGTCGCTGGCGTGTTCGGCATCGACAAGGACGGGAACAAGGGGCCCGATTACCAGCCCGGCGTGGAGCTGCTGGCCAAGTACACCTTCATCGGCGAAGGCGTCCGCGGGTCGCTGGCCAAGCAGCTGATCGCCAAGTTCGGCCTGGCCGAGGACAGCGAGCCTCAGAAGTTCGGCATCGGCCTGAAGGAACTGTGGCAGGTTCCAGACGACAAGTTCCAGCCGGGCCTCGTTCAGCACACCCTGGGCTGGCCGCTGGACAACAAGACCGGCGGCGGCAGCTTCATGTACCACTTCGGGGACAACTACGTGGCCATCGGCTTCGTGGTTCACCTGAACTACAAGAACCCCTGGCTGTCGCCCTTCGACGAATTTCAGCGCTTCAAGCAGCACCCCGCGGTGCGTCCGCACTTGGAAGGGGGCAAGCGCATCGCCTATGGCGCTCGCGCCATCACCGAGGGCGGCCTGCAGTCGGTGCCCAAGCTGTTCTTCCCGGGCGGGGCCCTGATCGGCTGCTCGGCGGGTTTTGTGAACGTGCCCCGGATCAAGGGCAGCCATAACGCCATGAAGACCGGCATGCTGGCCGCCGAGGCCGCCTTCGCCGCCATCCAGGGCGGCCGTCAGGGCGATGAGCTTGCCGAGTACGAGGCCGCCTACAAGGCCTCCTGGGTCCATAAGGAACTCAAGATCGTCCGCAACGCCAAGCCGATCATCTCCAAGTACGGCACCGCGCTCGGCACCCTGCTGAGTGGCATGGACATGACGATCAGCAATCTGACCGGCGGTTTCTCGATCTTCGGGACGATGAAGCACGGCAAGACCGACGCGGAGTCCACGGGCCTGGCCAAGGACTACAAGCCCATCGTCTATCCCAAGCCCGACAATGAGATCAGCTTCGACAAATTGTCCTCGGTCTTCCTGTCGGCCACCAATCATGACGAGAACCAGCCCGCCCACCTGCGGCTCAAGGACCCCTCGATCCCGATCTCGGTGAATCTGCCGCGGTTTGGCGAGCCGGCCCGCCTCTATTGCCCCGCCGGGGTCTATGAGGTGCTCTATGATGAGGCCGGTCAGAACCCGAAGTTCCAGATCAACTTCCAGAACTGCGTCCACTGCAAGACCTGCGACATCAAGGATCCGTCGCAGAACATCGTCTGGACGACGCCTCAGGGCGGGGACGGGCCGAACTATCCCAATATGTGAGCCGCCGTCGCGCTTGCGGCGGGGGCCGGAAAAGGAAACCCTACGGGGATGCGCCTTCGTTCTCTGACCGTGACGGTCCCTGTGCTGCTCCTGGCCGCCTGCGCCAGTCCCTCTGCCGGTGGCGGGGGACTGGAGGCGCGCTCCCCCTATGGCCTGTTCCTGGCCGGGCAGGCGGCGCTCAATGACGGCGAAAGTCGGCAGGCTGCCGACTATTTCGAGCGCGCCACCCGCAGCAGCGAAACGACCAGCCTGATCTCTGAGCGCGCCTTCACGGCCGCTGTCCTGAGCGGGGAGATTGAGAAGGCCGCGGCCATGGCGCCCGCGACGGAGGAGGCCTCCGAAGGCGCCAAGCGGCTGGGCCGGCTGGTCATGGCGGTCGAGGCCCTGGCCTCTGGCCGCGGGCAGGCGGCCTATGACCTCCTGACCACCCAGGAGATCGGCTTTCCCCACCGTACGGCTGCGGCGCTGCTCACCCCTTGGGCGGCGGCCCAGGCGGGGGACATGCAATTGGCGACCCGTCGTCCCGACGTGCCCGGCGACAAGCTGGTGGAGTATTTCGGAATGCTCGGCCAGGCCCACCAGTATGAGCGGGTCCGGCGGTTTGACGAGGCCGAGACTGATTTCAAGGCCCTGACGGAAGGCGCAGACGCCCCGCCCATGCTAGTGGTCTATCACGGGGAGTTTCTTGAGCGCCGTGGCCGTCGGGATGACGCTGTCGCCCTCTATGAGCGGGCGATGGCGGTCTATCCACGGGATGTCTCCTTGAACCTCGCCCGGATGCGGGCCCTGGCGGGGCGCTCGCCCCCCGCTGCGCCGACCGTACGCCAGGGGGCGGCCCAAGCCCTGCTGACCCCGGCTGCGGCCATGCTGGCCGCGCGCCAGAGCCAGTTCGCCCTGGCCTATGTGCGCATGGCCCTGCGGCTCGACCCAGAGCGTATGGACGCCTGGATGATGGTGGGCGACCTCATGGGCGCCGCAGGCGATGTGACGGCGGCGCGCGCCGCCTATGGCCGTGTGCCGGCCGGACACCCCGACCATGCCGCCGCCCAGAGCAAGCTCGCCTGGAGTCTGCAAGGCGCAGGCGATATCGACGCCGCCCTTGAGACAGCCCGCGCCGCGGCCTCAGGCGGAGATCCCATCGGCCTGCTGACCCTGGCTGACCTGTTGCGGACCAATGAGCGGTACGAAGAGGCCATTGCGCCACTGAATGAGCTGGTGGAGTCGAGCCAGTCGCCCGACTGGCGGCTGCTGTTCGCCCGCGGGGCGGCCTATGAGCGGATGGGGGATTGGCCTCGGGCCGAAGCTGATCTGTCGGCCGCCCTCGCACTCAATCCCGATGAGCCTGATATTCTGAACTACCTGGCCTATGGCTGGATCGACCGGGGCGAGCGTCTGGAAGAGGCCCTGGCCATGGTTCAGACCGCCGTGGACGCCAATCCCCGATCTGGGGCGATGATCGACAGCCTGGGCTGGGGTTATTATCGCCTGGGTCAGTACGACAAGGCGGTCGAGGTGCTGGAAGAAGCCGTCGGGCTTGAGGCCGGCGACCCGGAAATCAATAACCACCTCGGGGACGCCTACTGGCAGGTGGGCCGGCGGGACGAGGCGGTCTTCCAGTGGCGTCGCGTCCTGACCCTTGAGCCCGATGCGCGCATCCGCGCCGATGCGGAGGCCAAGCTCGCCTCGGGTCTGGGCCCTGGGGCCACTGCGGCGGCGGCCCAGGCGGCGGCCGAACCAGTCATCCCGGCCCTTGTTCGATAAGTCTGATGCTCGGCCAGGCCTTCGCCCCCGCCAAGGTGAATCTGTTCCTGCATGTGGGTGCGCCAGCGGCCGATGGGTATCATCCCCTGTGTTCGCTGATGGTGTTCGCCGATGTCGGGGATCGGGTCTCGATCGCGCCGGCTGAAGCGCTGGACTTCGCCCTGACCGGCCCATTCGGTCGTGAACTGAGCGCTCAGGCCGGCGACAACCTCGTCCAACGGGCTGCGCAGGCCCTGTTGAAGCAGGTGCGGGGACCGCGGGCGCCAGTCCTGCTCGCCCTGGATAAGCAATTGCCCATCGCCGCAGGTCTGGGGGGCGGCTCCAGCGACGCCGGCGCGGCCCTGCGGCTGCTGCGGACGACCTGGGCGCCTGAACTGTCTGACGAGAATCTGCAGGCGATAGCGGGCGCGCTTGGCGCCGACGGCGCCGCGTGCCTTTGGGGGGCGCCCGTCATGGCGGAGGGGCGGGGAGAAGTGCTGTCTCAACCCCCGGCCTTGCCGGTCATTCCGGCCGTGCTGGTCAATCCCCGCGCCCTGGCTCCGACCGCCCAGGTCTATGGCCGTTACGACGCGCTCGGCCAGTTCGGTGACGTCGTACCGCCAGCTGCGCCCGCGGCGTTCGAAACGGTCGAGGAACTGGCGGGCTGGCTCAGCCTTCAGCGCAATGACCTGGAGGCCGCCGCTATCGAGCTGACGCCAGAGATCGGTGATGTGCTCGCCGCCCTGAGCGGGGAGCGCGAGACCTTGCTCGCCCGCATGTCGGGTTCGGGCGCCACCTGCTTTGCGATCTGCGGCAGCGATATCGAGGCCGAGCAACTGGCCGAAGGGGTCGAGCGGCTGCGTCCCGACTGGTGGGTGAGCCGCTGCCGCCTGGGCGGTCCCTGGCCAGATCCGGCCTGACCGCGCCCCTCGGCGACGACCTTCCTTTCCACCAAACGAAAACGGGGGCCCCGAAGGACCCCCGTTCCGCAATCCTGACCCGAAGGGTCCAGATCAGTTGTGGATGGCTTCCCCATGTTGGGAAAGATCCAGGCCCTCGACTTCTTCTTCCTCGGAGACCCGCAGCCCGATGGTGAACTTCAGGACCATCAGGATGACGAAGCTGGCGATGGCGGACCAGGCGACGGTCCCCAGCACTCCGATGAACTGGGTGCCCGCATTGGCCGCGGCCGCAGTCTCTTCGCCGGCGATGACCGCATCGGCGAGGACGCCGGTGAGGATGGCGCCGACGATGCCGGCGATGCCGTGCACGCCGAAGACGTCCAGGCTGTCGTCGTACTTCAGCAGCTTCTTCAGCCACACAGCGCCCACATAGGCCGCAGCGCCGCCGACAAGGCCGATGATCAGGGCGCCCTGCGGGCTGACAAAGCCAGCGGCCGGGGTGATCGCCACGAGACCCGCAATGGCGCCAGACGCCATGCCGAGCATGCCGGGCTTCTTACGCTCGACCCACTCGATGACCAGCCAGGACAGGATCGCGCCGGCAGTGGCCACTTGGGTGTTGAGCATGGCCACAGCGGCCAGACCATCGGCGGCGACGGCGGAGCCGGCGTTGAGGCCGAACCAGCCGACCCACAGCATGGCCGCGCCGATCATGGTCAGGACCAGGTTGTGCGGCGCCATATTGTCGACGCCGTAGCCCTTGCGCTTGCCCAGAACGATGGCGCAGACCAGACCGGCGATGCCGGCGTTGATGTGCACCACGGTGCCGCCGGCGAAGTCCAGCACGCCTTCGTCGCTGAGGAAGCCGCCGCCCCAGACCCAGTGGCAGACCGGCGCATAGACGATCAGCGACCACGCGACCATGAAGAGCAGCATGGCCGAGAACTTCATCCGCTCGGCGAAGGCGCCGGTGATGAGGGCCGGGGTGATGATGAAGAAGGTCATCTGGAACACCACGAACAGGTATTCCGGAATGGTGCCCGCCACGCCGTCATAGGCCACGCCCGCCAAGAAGGCGTTGCTGAGGCCACCGACGAAGGGCTGCAAAGCCGGATTGCTGTTTTCGGAGAAGGCCAGCGAATAGCCGACAACCATCCACAGTACGCTCATCACCGCGGTGATCGCGAAGCTCTGGGCGACCGTGGCGATGACGTTCTTCTTGCGGACCATACCGCCGTAGAACAGGGCCAGACCCGGAATGGTCATCATCAGGACGAGCGCAGTGGAGGTCAGCATCCAGGCGGTGTCGCCGCTATCGACGGTGGCGACCTCTTCCTCAGCCGGCGCCTCTTCGACCGGTGCGGCCTCGGCGACCGGCGCGGCCTCCTCGACCGGGGCTTCCATCATGGCCTCGGCCGGCGGCGGCGCCTCTTGCGCCCATGCCGAGGCGACCGGCGCCCCGACAATGGCGGCGGCGAGCATTAGGCCCGCCAACCCTTTGAATTTCAACGACATCATTGTGGCTATCCCCTTGTCCCGTTCAGTTGCGCCCTTAAAGGGCGGCGGCCCCGGTCTCGCCGGTGCGAATCCGCACCGCGTCTTCGACGTTGACGACGAAGATCTTTCCGTCGCCGATCTTGCCGGTGGCCGCTGCGGCCTTGATGGCCTCGACAGCCATGGCGGCGGCCGCGTCGTCCACGACGGCCTCCAGCTTGACCTTGGGCACGAAGTTCACCTGGTACTCCGCCCCTCGGTAGATTTCGGTCTGTCCCTTTTGCCGGCCGTAGCCTTTGACTTCGGAGACCGTCAGACCTTCAACGCCAGCCGAAACGAGCGCTTCGCGCACGTCGTCCAACTTGAAGGGTTTGACGATCGCAATGATCAGTTTCATCCGCTCGCTACCGCACGGGCTTTTACGCCGCGCGTCCCCTTTTTGGTTCGAGCCGTCACCAAGCCCCATGGCCCCATTCCGACGGTGTCGGTCGACGGCGACTGTGACGCTATCGGCGGGGAGGGATGCGGGGGCAGGTCTGGCCATGCCCAGTTAAGGAAAGCCAAGTCCTGCGCAAAAAATGGGCGCCAAAATGCGCCGGGCGCCGTGAAACCAAGCAAATGGATGGGGCGAGCTGGATTTGGCGCCCGGGTCCTCCGCCCACCAACGATCACGAACCCGTGATCGTTGGCAACCCCTGGGACGCCCCTGCGTAATGGTCTCGACCCGTGAGCCTGGCGTTGGCCGCCTCACACCCCACAGTCGATAGGATGACCATGCGTTTGTCTCGTCTCATGACCGCCACGGCGGTGGCTGCGCTGATCGCTGGCGCCGCCCAGGCTCAGCAGGTTCCGGCCGGTGGCGCGCCTGCGCCACAGACTGGGGCTACGGCCAGCGCCAATGTCGCGCCGGCTGGCGATATCGTCGAGACGGTCAAGGCCTCGGGGCAGTTTACGACCCTGGTTACGGCGCTCGAAGCCACGAACCTTGTTCAACTTCTGAAGACGACGCCGAACCTGACGGTCTTCGCCCCGACAGACGCCGCCTTCGCCGCCCTGCCGGCCGGGGAGCTGGACCGCCTGATGGCGGAGGAGAACCGTGCGGAGCTCCAGAAGCTGCTGACCTATCACGTGGTCAACGCCCGGGTGGAATCCAGCAAGATCCAAGGCGCCCAGGGGCCGGTCCCCACCGTTGCGGGCGAGAATCTCCAGGTCGACGGCGTGGGCGAGACCATGATGGTCGGCCAGGCCCAGATCACCCAGTCGGACATCAATGCTGAAAACGGCTTGATCCATGTGGTGGACAAGGTGCTGACGCCGGGCGCCATGCCGGTCCAGGCCAGTCCCGCGGCCGATGCAGGAACCGACGCTTCGGCGACGGCGGCCTCGAAGAAGGCTGCCAAGGCTGATCAGGTGATGTCGGAGCCCAGAGACGCGGCCGCCGTTCCGGCCGAGGAGGCGGTGGTGTCGGCCGAGGGCGCGCCCACCGGCTCGGCCGCCGACGTCGCAGCCACGGAACCTCAAACCGACATGCAGCCGATTCCGGACACTCCGGATAACCGCGCCACCCATGGCGCACCGCTCTCGAACGCCGGCAAGCGGACCTCCGCGGAAGGCAACTAGGGGAAACTGGCAGGACGCCGGGGGGACCTGCGGACGACTTCAACCCAAAGGAATCCAGCGATGAAACTCAATATGATCCTCAGCGTGTCGGCCGCCGCCCTCCTGGCCGCCGGCGCCGCCCAGGCCCAGACCGTCCAAGGCGGGTTGACGGGCGACGTGACCGGCCAGGCCGGGGCGGTCCTCAGCAGCCCCGCAGATCACACCCGGTCGAGCACCGGCCTGCCCTCGGTCGATTCCACCCGCCCCACCGGCGCGGATGCCGGCCGCACCATGTCGGGCGGTCAGGTGACGGGCTCGGCCGACATGCAGGCTGGCCCGGTCAATTCACCGGACGCCATGTCGGGCTCCATGAGCGGGTCGGCTCAGGCCGGCGCCACTATGAATCGCGATGGGATGTCGGCTGACACCTCCGTCGGCGCCACCGCCCAGCAGGAGCAGATGGACGGTCAAACCCAGTCGGCGGGCTCCATGGGGACCATGGCCTCCAGCACGACCGGTGTGCGTGTGACGGCCAATGATCCGATCCCCGACACCGAGGAAAATCGGGCGAAGTATGGCCAGCCCGAGTCTCGGGCGGGTAAGGCGAGCACGCCCGGCGGCAACTGATCTTCGCCGCGCGCTTGATGCACAGGTCGGCGGGCCCTATGGTCCGCCGACTTTTTTTGCGCCTGCAAATCAGCCCAGATGTCCTCAGAAAAACCGCTCTCGTTTCAGGGCCTGATCCTGAAACTCCATGACTATTGGAGCCGCCAGGGTTGTGTGATCCTGCAGCCGCACGACGTCGAGGTGGGGGCAGGCACCCTTCACCCGGCCACGGTGCTGCGCGCGCTCGGTCCAAAACCGTGGCGGGCGGCCTATGTTCAGCCCTCCCGCAGGCCTGCGGACGGCCGCTATGGGGAGAACCCCAACCGCCTGCAGCACTATTACCAGTACCAGGTGATCCTGAAGCCGAACCCGGACGATCTGCAGGATCTCTATCTGGGCAGCCTGGAGGCCATCGGCCTCGACACCCGTCTGCACGACATCCGTTTCGTCGAGGATGACTGGGAGAACCCTACTGTGGGCGCCTGGGGTCTGGGCTGGGAAGTCTGGTGCGATGGTATGGAGGTCACCCAGTACACCTACTTCCAGCAGGTGGGGGGCGTGGACGTCTGGCCGGTGGCCGGCGAGCTCACCTACGGGCTGGAGCGGCTGGCCATGTATCTGCAGGGGGTCGACCATTTCACCGACCTGGCCTTCAACGATCCGGACGGGCCTGCGCCCATGACCTATGGCGAGGTGTTCCTGGAGAACGAGCGCCAGCAGTCGACGGCCAATTTCGACGGCTATGACGTGGCGACCCTCAAGCGCCAGTTCGAGGACATGGAAATCCAGGTCCCGCGCCTGCTGGCGATGAAGGGGCCGCAGGGCCAGGCCATCGTCCTGCCGGCCTATGACCATGTGCTCAAGGCCAGCCACCTGTTCAATCTGATGGACGCCCGCGGCGCCATCGCGGTCGCCGAGCGCCAGAGCTATATCGGCCGCATCCGCGACCTGACCAAGATGTGCGCCGAGGCCTGGGTGGCCAATGAAGGGGGCAACGCCTAAGTCATGCCCCAACTGCTTCTTGAGCTCTTTTCCGAAGAGATTCCTGCGCGCATGCAGGTTCAGGCCGCCCGCGACCTGGAGCGCATGGCCCGGGAGCGTCTGGCCGAGCAGGGCTTCCTGCCTGAGGCCATGACCGCCTTCGCCGGCCCCCGTCGCCTGACCCTGGTGATCGAGGGCCTGCCCGAAGCCCAAGCTGACCGCACCGAAGAACGCAAAGGCCCCCGGGTCGGCTCGCCGGAAAAGGCCATGGAGGGCTTTTTGCGCTCCACCGGTCTGACGATGGACCAGTTGGTCGATCAGGACGGGGTCTGGTTTGCGAAGATCGAGCGCAAGGGCCGGCCGACGCCGGAGATCATCGCCGAGATGGTCGAGGCCATCGTCCGCAACTTCCCCTGGCCCAAGTCCATGACCTGGGGGCGGGGGACCCTGCGCTGGGTCCGGCCGCTGAAGCGGATCGTCTGCCTGTTTGACGGGACGGTTGTGCCGATCTCCATCGACGGGATCGAGAGCGGCGACGTCACCGAGGGCCACCGCTTCATGGGCGAGGCTCAGCCCTTCCGCGTGAAGGACTTCGACACCTATCGCGACGGACTGACGGCGCACTTCGTCGTGCTGGACGTGGAAGAGCGCAAGGCGCGCATCCTCGACGCCGCCCGTACCCTCTGCTTCGCCCGCAATCTGGAGCTGGTGGAGGACGAAGGGCTGCTGAACGAGGTCGCCGGCCTCGCCGAGTGGCCGACGCCGGTCCTGGGCGACATGGACCCCGACTTCCTCGACCTGCCGCCGGAGGTGATCCGCACCTCCATGCGCACCCACCAGAAGTACTTCGCCGTCCGCAATCCAGCCACAGGCGGCCTCGCGCCTCACTTCATCACCGTGGCCAATATCCAGGCCGCCGATGGCGGCGCCGCCATCGCGGCGGGCAACGCCAAGGTGCTGTCGGCCCGCCTGTCTGACGCTCGCTTCTTCTGGGACGAGGACCGCAAGCTGCGGCTGGAAGACCGGCTGGAGAAGCTCAAGGGCGTCACCTTCCACGCCAAGCTGGGCGCCATGTCCGACCGGGTGGCGCGCATCACCGACCTCGCCCGCAGCCTGGCCCCCCGGGTCGGCGCCGATCCAGACGCCGCGGCCCAGGCCGCCCGCCTGGCCAAGGCGGACCTGGTCACCGGCATGGTCGGCGAGTTTCCTGAGCTTCAGGGCCTGATGGGCGGCTACTACGCCCAGGCCGAGGGCTTGCCCGCCGACGTGGCCGAGGCCATCCGCGATCATTACAAGCCGCAAGGTCCCGGCGACGCTCTGCCGGCCGGCCCTGTCGGCGCGGCGCTGGCCCTGGCCGACAAGCTCGACAGCCTGATCGGCTTCTTCGGCATCGATGAAAAGCCCACCGGCTCGCGCGATCCCTACGCCCTGCGCCGCTCGGCGCTCGGTGTGATCCGCATCGTGCTGGAGGGCGGGATCCGACTGCCCCTGCGCGAGCTGGCGGGGGATGAGCTGGTGGCCTTCTTCGCCGACCGCCTGAAGGTGCTGCTGCGCGATCAGGGCAGGCGTCATGATCTGGTGGACGCGGTCTTCGCCCTGGGGGACGACGACCTGGTGCGGATCGTCGCCCGGGTCGAGGCCCTGGACGGCTTCCTGACCACCGAGGACGGCGCCAACCTGCTGGCGGGCTACAAGCGCGCCACCAACATCCTGCGGGCCGAGGAAAAGAAGGGCGCCATGCCCTCTGGACCGGCGATCGCCATGGACGGCGCGCCGGCGGCGGAGACCGCCCTGGTGGCGGCCCTGGCCGGTGTCGAGCCGGCTGTGGCCCAGGCCCTGGCCGCTGAGGACTTCGTGGCCGCCATGCAGGCCCTGTCGGGTCTGCGCGGTCCAGTGGACGCCTTTTTCGAGCAAGTGCTGGTGAATGCTGAAGACCCCGCGGAACGGGACAACCGCCTGCGGCTTCTGAGCCAGGTCCGCGACGCCATGGGGCGCGTGGCGGATTTCAGCCAAGTGACGGGATGAGTGGGACGATGACGAGCCTGACCAAGACGCGCTGGGTCTACGCCTTCGGCGGCGGCGCGGCCGACGGGGACTCCTCGATGAAGAACCTGCTGGGGGGCAAGGGCGCCAACCTGGCCGAGATGTCGTCCCTGGGCCTTCCGGTGCCCCCCGGCTTCACCATCACCACCGAGTGCTGCACCCATTACTACGCCAATGAGCAGCGCTATCCCGACGACATGAAGGCCCAGGTCACCGAGGCGCTGGGCCGGGTCGAGGAGCTGACCGGAAAGCGGTTCGGCGAGGCCGCCAATCCCCTGCTGGTCTCTGTGCGCTCCGGGGCGCGGGCTTCGATGCCGGGCATGATGGACACGGTCCTGAACCTGGGTCTGAACGACCAGACCGTGGAAGGGCTGGCCAAGCTGTCGGGGGACCGGCGGTTCGCCTTCGATTCCTACCGTCGCTTCATCCAGATGTATTCGAACGTGGTCCTCGACCTGGATCACCACATGTTCGAGGAAATCCTGGACGAGCATAAGGAGCGCCTCGACGTCACCGTCGACACTGCCCTGTCGGCCGGGGACTGGGAAAAGGTGGTCGCCGACTACAAGAAGGCTGTCGCCGCCGAACTGGGCTCTGAGTTCCCTCAGGACCCACAGGCTCAGCTCTGGGGCGCTGTGGGCGCCGTCTTCGCCAGCTGGATGAACGACCGGGCCAAGTTCTATCGCCGCATGCACGACATCCCCGAAAGCTGGGGCACGGCGGTGAATATCCAGTCGATGGTCTTCGGCAATATGGGCGAGACCTCGGCCACGGGCGTGGCTTTCACCCGCAACCCCTCCACCGGCGAGGCGCGCCTCTATGGCGAGTTCCTGATCAACGCCCAGGGCGAGGACGTGGTGGCCGGCATCCGCACACCTCAGGCCCTGACCAAGATCGCCCGGGAGGAGATGGGGGACAAGCAGCCCTCCATGGAGGAAGCCCTTCCGGAGGTGTTCGAACAGTTCAAGGCGGCTGTCGAGCGGCTGGAGAGCCACTATCGCGACATGCAGGACATCGAGTTCACGGTCGAACAGGGCCGGCTCTACATGCTGCAGACGCGCAATGGGAAGCGTACCGCCAAGGCGGCCCTGAAGATCGCCGTCGACCTCGCCGCCCAGGGTGTGATCACCCAGGAAGAGGCCGTGATGCGGGTTGAGCCTTCCTCTCTTGATCAATTGCTGCACCCCACCATCGACCCGAGCAGCGAGCGTGACGTCATCGCCCGGGGCCTGCCGGCCTCGCCGGGCGCCGCCACCGGCAAGGTGGTGTTCGACGCCGACGAGGCCGAACGCCTGGCGGCCATTCATGAGTCGGTGATCCTGGTCCGCGACGAGACCAGCCCCGAGGACATCCACGGCATGCATGCAGCCAAGGCCATCCTGACCGCCCGCGGGGGCATGACCTCCCATGCCGCCGTGGTCGCCCGGGGAATGGGCCGCCCTTGCGTCTCCGGCGCCGGAGAGGTGCAAATTCACCCCAAGGCGGGTGAGTTCCGCGTTCGTGGCCGGACGTTCAAGGCGGGCGACATCATCACCGTCGACGGCTCCACCGGCGAGGTTCTGGCCGGGGCGGTCAACATGATCGAGCCTGAGCTCACCGGCGACTTCGCCACCCTGATGGTCTGGGCCGACGCCCTGCGTCGCCTGAAGGTCCGGGCCAACGCCGAGACGCCCCTGGACGCGCGCACCGCCCGGCAATTCGGGGCCGAGGGCATCGGCCTGTGCCGCACCGAGCACATGTTCTTTGAAGAAGACCGGATCGCCGCTGTGCGCGAGATGATCCTGGCCTCCGACGAGAAGGGCCGCCGCACCGCGCTCGCCAAGATCCTGCCCATGCAGCGGGCCGACTTCGTCGAGCTCTTCACCATCATGGAGGGCCTGCCGGTCACCATCCGGCTGCTCGACCCGCCCCTGCACGAGTTCCTGCCCCATACCGAGGAAGACCTGAAGGCCCTGGCCCATACGGCCGGCCTTGAGCTGGCGGTGCTGGAGCGTCGGGTGAAGGAGCTGCATGAGACCAACCCGATGCTGGGCCATCGCGGCTGTCGGCTGGGGGTCTCCTATCCCGAGATCTATGAGATGCAGGTCCGCGCCATTTTCGAGGCGGCCTGCGAGATCGCCGAGAGCGGCAAGACCCCGCCGTGCCCGGAGATCATGCATCCCCTGGTCGCCAAGGGCGAGGAGATGAAGTTCCTGCGGCTGCTCACCGATCGGGTGGCCAGGCAGGTTCTGGACGAGCGTAAGCTCGACTTCCCCTATCTGGTGGGCACCATGGTCGAGCTGCCCCGCGCCGCCATCCGCGCCGCCGATCTGGCGGAGAACGCCGAGTTCTTCTCCTTCGGCACCAACGATCTGACGCAGACCACGTTTGGCATCAGCCGCGACGACTCCGGCCGCTTCCTGGCGGCCTATATGGACAAGGGCATCTTCGAAAAGGACCCCTTTGTCAGCCTCGACCAGGAAGGCGTCGGCGACCTGATCCGCATCGCCACCGAGCGGGGCCGCGCCCAGCGGCCGGAGATCAAGCTCGGCATCTGTGGCGAACATGGGGGCGACCCGGCCTCCATCGACTTCTGCGAACGGGTCGGCCTCGACTATGTGAGTTGCTCGCCCTACCGGGTGCCGATCGCCCGCCTGGCCGCGGCCCAGTCGGCCATCGGCGAGCGCGAGAAGGATCGCTAGACAGACAAAGGGCCCCGCCGGCAGTCCGGCGAGGCCCTTTTTCCTTGCGGCTGAACCTGCGGCTTAGCGCTTGCGGACGAACACCGTGCCGGCCGAATAGCCCGCGCCGAACGAACAGATCAGGCCCATTTCGCCCGCCGCGAACCCGTCATTGGCCTTGTGGAAGGCGATGATCGAGCCGGCCGACGAGGTGTTGGCGTACTCGTCCAGGATGATGACGTTCTCCTGCGGCGTCGGATCGCGGCCCAACACCTTGCGGCCGATCATGTCGTTCATGTTGATATTGGCCTGGTGCAGCCACAGGCGCTTCAGCGCCGTGGGATCCAGGCCCAGATCGCCAGCGTGATCGACGATCATCTCCGAAACCATCGGCACCACCTCGCGGAAGACCTTGCGGCCCTCCTGGACGAACAGCTTGTCCTTGGCGGCGACGCCCTCGGGGGCTGCGCGATTGAGGAAGCCGAAATTGTTGCGGATATTGTTGGAAAAGACGGTCTTCAGACGCGTGCCGATAATGTCCCACCCCTGGCCGGGGGCAGCGTCATCCTCGGCCTCGACGATCACTGCGGTGGCCACGTCGCCGAAGATGAAGTGGCTGTCTCGGTCGCAGAAGTTCAGGTGGCCCGAGGTGATCTCCGGATTGACCATCAGCACCGCCTTGGCTGAGCCGCTGGCGATATAGTCGGCGGCCGTCTTGATGCCGAAGGTGGCCGAGGAGCAGGCCACATTCATGTCGAAGGCGAAGCCGTCGATGCCGAGGGCCTGTTGCACCTCGATGGCCATGGCCGGATAGGCCCGCTGCATGTTGGAGGCCGCGCAGATCACCGCGCCGATCTCGCTGACCGGCTTGCCCCAGGCCTCAATGGCCTGGCGGGCCGCGGCCACGGCGATCTCGGCCAGCACCGAAATCTCCTCGTTGGAGCGCTCAGGGATCACCGGGCGCATCACGTCCGGATCAATCAGGCCGGACTTGTCGATCACATAGCGCGACTTGATACCTGAAGCCTTCTCGATGAAGGGCTCCGAGGACGGGGTCAGCGCCTCGACCTCGCCCGCGGCGATGGCCTCGGCGTTGCGGGCGTTGAAACGCTCCACATAGGCGTTGAAGGTCTCCACCAGCTCGGCGTTGGTCAGCGTGTGGGGCGGGGTGTAGAGGCCGGTGGCGGCGATGACGGCGTGGCGCAAGTTGGCTTCTCCGAAGGCAGCCTCTTCCGGGCTTGCCAGCCCTAGATAGCACAGCAGCGGAAAAATGCAGGGGAGGGCGCTGTGGCTCATGAGCCACATGATGTGGCCGCCCTGCAATTGTCGGCCCAGGGACAGGAATCCGCCCAGATTGGCGACGATGAAGGCCGGGTTCGGGGCGTTAGTCCCCAAGTCGGAGTAAAAAATATGAAAATTCTCATCGCCGCCACCGCGACGGCCGCCGTCCTCGCCGCCGCACCGCTCGCCGCGCAGGCCCAGTCCATGTCGGCCCCGGAAATCTACGGCTCGGTCGGCTACGCCCATGCCGACGCCGGTGACTTCGATCTCGGCGCCGTGCAGGGTCGCCTGGGCGCCAAGCTCACCCCCTATTTCGGCGTTGAGGGCGAACTCTCCTTCGGCGTGAAGGATGACACCTACAGCCCGCCGGTCAGCATCGGTGGTTCGCCGATCAAGGTTGAGCTGAACCACAGCGCGGCGATCTATGGCGTCGGCTTCCTGCCGGTGGCCCCCAATGCCGATCTCTTTGCTCGGGTGGGCTACGGCACGACCGAGATCAAGGCTTCGGCGGCCGGCATCAGCAGCAAGGCTGATGGCGAGAGCTGGAATTTCGGCGTCGGCGGTCGCTATTTCCTGGATGGCCAGAACGGCTTCCGCGCCGACTACACCCGCCAGGAATTCCAAGACGACGGCGGCTCGGCTGACGTCTGGGCGGTGGGTTACGTCCGGAAGTTCTAAGCCTTCGGATCTGCTTGCAAGGTTCTCGTACGACGGCGCGTCCCCAGAGGGGGCGCGCCGTTTTGCTTGACCATCGGTCTTCGGAGGTGAACCGTGCCCCCTGGGGAGGACACCGCGTTGGATCAGGCGTTCCTTATACAGTTTACCGGCTCGATGGCTGCGGTGGCGGTCCTGGTCGGTTTGGCCGCCTGGGCGCGAATCGGCCGCCCGGCCCCCGGATTGGATGAGGCCCGCGCCCGCGATCTCCTCGGCGAGGACTTTCCTGAACAGCGTATCGACCAGCTCTGGATCGCCCGCGAAGGCAAGGGCGCGCTGGCCAGGTCAGGCGCCTGCGCCCTGGTTCTGGTTCAGGTCGGGGACGGCTATGCGGCCCGTCGTCTGTCCTGGTGCCAGGCGACCTCGGCCATGTTCAAAAACGGCCTGCTCGACATCCGCCTGGGGGAGGTGGCCGCGCCGCGAGCTGTTCTCGCCTTTGACAACTGGCCGCCGGCGGACCTGGCCGCCTGATGGACGACCTCGATCCGGTCAGCCTCGCCGTCCCTTTCTTCATCCTGGCGATCGTCCTGGAGATCGTCCTGGCGCGCATGGGCCTGGTGCGGGCCAACTATGAGCCCAAGGACACCTTCACCTCCCTGGCCATGGGGCTGGGCAGTTCGGTGGCCGGACTGGCGACGGCGGGTGTCATCTTCGCCGCCAGTCTTTGGGTCTATCAGCACCGGCTGTTCGACATTCCCATGACTGCAGTCTGGGCCTGGGTGCTGGTCTTCCTGCTGGAGGACAAGATCTACTACTGGTTTCACCGTCTGGCGCATGAGCGCCGGTTCTGGTGGGCGAGCCATGTGAACCACCACACTTCGCAGCACTACAACCTCTCGACCGCCCTGCGACAGACCTGGACCGGGGGCGTGGCGGGAACCTGGCTACTGTGGCTGCCCCTGTCGCTGATCGGCTTTCCCCCGGCCATGGTGGCGATTCAGAAGGGGATCAGTCTGGTCTACCAGTTCTGGATTCACACCGAGGCCGTCGGAAAGATGCCCCGCTGGTTCGAAACGGTGTTCAACACGCCCTCGCACCACAGGGTCCACCACGCCCGCAACCCGCGCTATCTCGACCGAAACTATGCGGGCATCCTGATCATCTGGGACCGCATGTTCGGCACCTTCCAGCCTGAGCTGGAGGGCGAGCCATGCCGCTATGGAATCGTGAAGAACCTGGCGACCTTCAATCCCATACGGGTCGCCTTTCACGAATGGGCTGCGATCGGGCGAGATCTGATGGGCGCGCGCTCCCTGCGGGACGCCGCCCTCTATCTGTTCGGACGTCCTGGGTGGAGCCCGGATGGCTCCCGCGAAACCTCCGAACAGATTCGCGCCCGTTGGGCTGCGGCCGCCGGCGCCGCGCGGCCTAGTCCCGCAACAGGGGCAGAGACAGGCCTGACACCGGACGTGCGCTCAGAATCTCCCGCCTGAAGCGGAACAACTCGGCGGGCCGGCCGCCGGTGTCGGCGTCAATGCGGCCCAAGCCCTCGACCAGGCCGCCGCGCTCCAGCGCCCGGCGGAAGTTCTGCTTGTGCAAAGAGGCGCCGGCGATGGCCTCCACCGCCCTCTGCAGCGCCAGCAGGGTGAAGGCCTCAGGCATCAGCTCGAAGACCACGGGTCTGTACTTGATCTTGCCGCGCAGTCGGCTGAGCGCGGTGGCCAGGATCCGCCTGTGGTCGGAGATCATCGGCGCCCCCAACGCCGCCCGCAGGGCGTCGGACCGCTCCCCGGTGGCTTCGCCACGATCCCGAGCCGCCTCGGGGGCGAGGCCTGCCCCATAGAGGAGCTCATAGCGCTCCAACACCCGCTCCTCGTTCCAGGGGGCGCCGTCCAGGGCGAAGGCCAGGCGCGCGCGGGCGAGCCGAAGCTCTCTTTGCGCTGGCGGTGCGCGATCAGCCCACTGGCGCAGGGCGTCTTCGATCAGCAGGGCGGCCGCGGGGCGGCCCTGCCGCCAGTCCTCCCAGGGGAAGAACCGCGTCCACGGCGCCCATGCGGTGTCAGGCGCCGCAGTCTCCACAGCCTGGGGCGTCAGGGCCAGATAGCCGACAGAGATGACGCGGCTGGGGCGTGCGCCCGGGGCGCTGTCGGCGCCGGCGCCCATATCAGCCAGCGGCGCGTCCCGACCCCGGTCGCCAAAGGTGTAGAGCTGCTCCACATAGCCGAGGTCGAACCGGGTCTGTGCGGTCACAAAGGCCCGCAAGGCCAGTTCGAAGGTGCGATGGCCGTCCGGGTCGAAGGGACCGAATGGCAGGCCGGCCGGTTCTGAGGCCGGCTCCCCATCGCCGCGGGATCGGACCGTCAGCACCATGGCCTCGCCGTCGCGCACAGCCACCACCACCGCTGAAAGTCCGATGACGACAGGGGATGGGGTCGGGCCGCGAGCCATCAGTGCCGGGCAGCGAAGTCGAAGGGCGCGCCGAGACTGACGTAGCCGTTGCCGCCAATCGCTTCGATCGCATCCACCATCCGTCCGCCACGGCCGAGCATGTCGTCAGCCAGAGCCACGATCCGGCGATTGGGGTAGGCGTGGGGCGCGAGGCTGCGCAGGGTGCGGGCGATGGCGGCCTCGTCCGTCTCTGGACTGCGGGCGCAGGCGAGCGTGAAGGCGCTGGCGGTGGACCGGCTCACGCCGGCCCAGCAGTGCACCACCATGGGCGCGCTTTCGTCCCATGAGGCGGCAAAGTCGAGAAGCCGCATGACCAGGCCCTCCTGGGGAGCGGTCATGCCCTCAGCGGGCTGATTGATGTCATTCACCCCCAATTGCAGGTGCCGATCAGCGGCCACGCCTTCGGGGGTGGGGATCATGGTCGTCGGGTCGAGCAGGGTGACCAGATGTGACGGGCGCCGGGCCGAAATCACCCGGGGCAGGTCCGCCAAGCCGCAGACGATCATCGTCATGTCGGTCTACTCCGTATCAAAGGCCGCATCGACCGGGGCGAATCCCGCAGCCTCCGAGAGCACATGATAGCGCTGAATGTATCGCCCCTGGGCGACGGAGGCCGGCAGCGGCTCGATATGCAGATCATAACCCTGCGGCGGGGCGCCGAAAAATTCCAGGGCCTCGTGCGGGGCGAACCCCGCAAGCTGGGTCGCCTCAAAATAGGCGCAGGCATGATCTGCGCGCTTGATCAGGGTCTTCACCACGGCCGGCGACTTGGCCGGAAGGCCGAACCGGACATGAATCGCGGTCTCCAGGCGTTCTTCGAACTGCTTGTAGTCCAGGCCCAGGGCCGACTTGAACGGCGAGATCATGTCGCCGATCACATACTCAGCCGCATCATGCAGCAGGGCCGCCAGCCGCCAGCGGGGTTCGATGTCCGGCTGCAGGTGGGCGACGATCTCCTCGACGACGAGGGAGTGCTGGGCCACTGAGAAGGCGTTTTCACCCACGGTCTGACCATTCCAGCGCGCCACCCGGGCCAATCCGTGGGCGATGTCCTCGATCTCGATGTCCATCGGAGAGGGGTCGAGCAGGTCCAGCCGACGACCTGAAAGCATCCGTTGCCAGGCGCGCGGTTCCCGCGGCTTTCGACGCAGCCCTTTCCTCATCAAGGCGTTCCTTCCACACTGCCACGGTTAAGGCGTTCGACCGCGGTGAGATTGGCAAAGATCAATGCACGCTTCGAACGCGGGAAGCATCATCCCGACCTGTGGAAAAGGGAAGCAAATGACCTGGGCAAGAATCATGGCGCCGCTGTCCGGCGGCGAGGGCGACCAAGTGGTGCTTGAGGCCGGGGCCCTGGTGGCCGGGGCCTTCGGGGCCGAACTGGCCGGAGTCTACACCCCGGCGGACGTGGCCGATGTCATGCCCTGGATGGGCGAAGGCTTTATGGGTGGCGTCCAGGCGACGGCTCTGGAGTCCCTCAAGGAGGCCGCGGCGGTCGGTGAAAAAAAGGCCCGCGCCGCGGTGGCCGCGCTGGCCTATGACGCCAAGAGTTTCCTGGCCTTGCAGACCCCGGTCTGGGCCAATTTGTCGGCGGAAAGCCGGCTTTCGGATGTGGTGGTGTTCTCCGACGAGCCTGGCCGTGGTCGTGGGCCCCTGGCGGAGGCCTTCCAGGAGGTGCTGGCCGATGAGCAGCGTCCGGTGATCGTCGCCCGTCCTGGCCTGAAGGTGGGCGGCGTGGTCGCCATCGCCTGGGACGGCGGCAAGGAGGCGTCCCGGGCGGCCCGACAATCGACCCCGCTTCTACAGAAGGCGAGCAAGGTGGTGATCCTGACTGCGCCGCGGGCCACAACGCGCAGCCTCGATCCCGCCCGTCTGCAGGCCTATCTGGCCGCCCGTGGCGTGACCTCGGAATTCGAAATGTTGCCTGACTCCGGTGAGGCGGCCCCGATGCTGCTCTATGCCGCGCAAAAGGCTGGCGCAGACATCCTGGTCGCCGGCGCCTTCGGCCATCCCCGGCTGCAGGAGTTCATTTTCGGCGGAACCACCCGTTCGCTTCTCCAGGCGGACGCGCCTTCGCTTTTCCTGTCCCACTAGTACGAGGTCGATCATGCCCCTTTCGCGCATCGTTATGCGGCTCGCCCGCAATCCCGGCACTGAATTCGCCGGGGGGGATGACCACCGCGGCTACGCCCTGACCGCCCCACTGACCGCCGATGGCTATCTGGACGAGGCCGCCTATGCCGAAAAGCGGGCCGAATGCGTGGTGCGCCGTTTTGCGCCGGACGAGGCGCCCGCCGACGGCCGTCTGGCCCGGCGTGGCAGCCGCTGGTTCTTTGACTATGACGCCAGCGACACCGATGACGATGAACCCGTCCATCGTCTTGGAGAGCATCGTTTCGCCCTTGGCGAATACGTCACGGTCACAGACGAGGACGGGCGCCCCCTGACCTACAAGGTGATGGAAGTCGTCCCGGCCTGACGGAGCGGCGGGGTCGTTCAGACCCCGCCGTTCTCGCGGACCAGGGCCTTGATCTCGTCGAGCATGTCGCCGGTGTGCTTATCCCCGTGCCGCGATCCCTCGGTCGCCGAGACGATGGCCACCGTCAGGGGGCCTGTCTTGGGTCCGCCCGCTTCCAGGCCCACATAGCTCATGCCCTGGGGCTGGCGGCTGCTGGCCAGGATATAGGTGGCCCTGACGCCGCGCCGTTGGCGGGAGAGCGCTTCCCCGCGCAGCCTCACCTCCCGATAGATTCTGACCGTGGCGCCATCGTCCGAAGCATTGATGTTGACTGGGCCGATCTTGACCCTGGCGTCCGCCTCATTGGCGTCGATGCTCAGCCCAGGCAGCCGGATACTGACCGACTCGTCCCCCGCATCGACCTTCGCCCCCGGAATGTTGACCTGGACTCTCTCGCTCGGACCGGCGCTGCCGCCATTGGCGTCAGATTCGGCCTGGGCCACCGTCTTGGCGGCCAGGGCCGACACGTCGCTGTCGAGTGACCCGCTGGTCACGGCCGTCGCATGGTTACTGTCGGGGCCGGCGCCGGAAAGCAGGCCGCTGAGTTCGGCTTCCAGCCGGGCCAGGACGGCCTGAGGATCTCCCTCGACTGGCACTAGACGCAGGTCCACATCGGCGCCGTCTTTCGTGCGATAGCGGCAGGACTGACCATCCGCCGCAGCGCTGACACGGACCAGTTCACCCTTGGACTCAGGGCAATTCAGCCGCCCTGTGAGCGCCGCCGACTCCGGGCGTTCTGCGCAGCCCGCCAGGGCCACGAGGGCGCCTGCCGCGCCAGCCATCAAGAGGGTCTTCATGCAGAGGCTCCCGTTCACCGTCGTCAGTGACGGTGAACGGGCGCAACCACGAGGTCGAGTGAAATCGCGGTAAGCTCGGCCCTACTGGCCGGGACGGGAGCCAGCGCCTTCGCGCCGCGCCAGGAAGGCCAGGCGTTCGAACAGGTGCACGTCCTGTTCGTTCTTCAAAAGGGCGCCATGCAGCGGCGGGATCAGCTTGGTGGGGTCGCGTTCCTTCAGCGCCTCGGCGTCGATGTCCTCGACCATCAGCAGCTTCAGCCAGTCGAGAAGCTCCGACGTGGAGGGTTTCTTCTTCAGGCCAGGAACCTTGCGCATGTCATAGAAGATGCGCAGGGCCTCGGCGACCAGCTTCTGCTTGATCCCGGGATAGTGGACTTCGATGATCTGGTTCATCGTCTCGGCGTCGGGGAACCGGATGTAGTGGAAGAAGCAGCGGCGCAGGAAGGCGTCCGGCAGCTCCTTCTCGTTGTTCGAGGTGATGATCACGATCGGGCGGATCGCCGCCTTGATCGTCTCATTGGTCTCGTAGACGTAGAATTCCATCCGATCGAGCTCCTGCAGGAGGTCGTTGGGGAATTCGATGTCGGCCTTGTCGATCTCGTCGATCAGCAGGACGGGGCGCTTGGGCGCGTCGAAGGCTTCCCAGAGCTTGCCCTTCTTGATGTAGTTCTTGACGTCCTTGACCCGCTCGTCGCCCAGCTGGCTGTCGCGCAGGCGGGTGACGGCGTCATATTCATAGAGGCCCTGATGGGCCTTGGTCGTCGACTTGATGTGCCAGGTGATCAGTTCGGCGTCGAGCGCCTTGGCGATCTCGTAGGCCAGCACGGTCTTGCCGGTGCCGGGCTCGCCCTTGATCAGCAGGGGACGTTCCAGCGCGACGGCCGCATTGACGGCGACCTTCAGATCCTCGGTGGCGACGTAATCGTCTGTGCCTTCGAAACGCTCGGCCATATGAGCTCCCAATATGTGCGGGTTCAATGACGCCCGCATTCGAACAAATGTTTCAACTGACGCCAACCTAAAGGGCGGCGCGGGACATTCAAGCGGCTTGAGCGTCTGGCGCGTCTTCGCCACGGCCGGTTGTCCGTCAGAGGCGATTTCAGGGCTGAGGGGTGCGTCGCAAGGCAGGACCATCGGCGTCCGCCAGAGCCTCCGCCATCTGGGTCAACATCGGTCCCCAGTCCCCCAAGGCCTTTGCCGTGAAGACCCGCATCTGAGGGTACCAGGGATAGTGGTCGCTTCCGAGGCGCGGCCAGGCGCCAGGCGCCGAGGCGATCCAGGCGCTCGCGCCGCAGGCCCCGGCCAGATTCACCGTGGCGTTGGGAAAGCCGATCACCAGGTCCAGAGCGCAGGTGAGGGCGGCGATCTCGTCCAGGTCCTGTTTCAGGTCGATGCCGGGCGGAGTCCAGATGCTGACGCCCATGTCCCGTTGGGCGTGGGCGAGTTCGGCGGCGCAGTCGCCATACTGAAGATTGACGAAGGTCGTCCCCGGGACGGCCAGGACGTCTCGCCAGGCCTCGAAGGCCGAGAAGTAGCGACGCCGTGCGCCGGTCATCAGTCCGCTTTTCCACAGGAGGCCGACCTTCAGCCCGGCCGGCGCCTGGTCAAGGACGTCGCGCCAGTGGGCGACCCTCTGCGGATCAGGTCGCAAATAGCCCGCCTTGTGGGGAAACGAGGCGAGGGATGGCCGAAAGCGGCGCAAGAGTGAGCCCAGGGGCGCCCAGATTTCCGGCGGATCCTCGTCGGTCACGAAGGGGGCCACCCGCACCGAGCGCCCGGCGACGGCATAGGTGGCGTGCGCCCCCACCACCGCCTGCGGAAAGCTCCGCTGAAAGAGGGGAACAAGGCGCGTCTCCACGGCCAGGAACAGGCGCCCTTTCGGCCCCAGGGCCTCCAGGACATCAGGGATGAGATTGGCGAACATCACCTCATCGCCCAGGCCCTGCTCGCCGAAAATCAGCAGCGAGCGTCCCGCGAGTTCGGTGTCCGGCGTCCAGGGCCGCCCGAGCGCCTGGAAATGTGTGCAGTCGGAGAACTGGGGGTGGAGTCGGGCCTCATAGTCTTCCCAGCCTTCCGCGATCTGTCCGAGCTCCATCAGGATGGTGGCCCGCGACAGCCGCATCATCAGCTGCTCGTCCTGAGCCACAGCTCCGGCGAGGGCGACATCGCAGTCCGCGAGGGCCGCCTCCGCCTCCCCAAGGGAGAGGCGGACATTGGCCCGGTTGTACTGCGCCTTGGGAAAGTGCGGCTGCAGCCGCAGGGCCTCGTCAAAGAAGGTGTGCGCCGCCTCAAGCTCGCCCTGCTCGGTGACGATGGTGCCCAGGGTGTTCCAGGGCATGGCCGCGGTGGGATTGGCCTCGATGGCCGGCCGCAGGATTTCGATGGCTTCCTCGGCCCGGTCCTGGTCGCGAATGGCGCAGGCCAGGTTGTTGGCGCCCTCAGGATGGTTGGGCTTGGCGGCTAGGAAGTGCCGAAACAGCTTCTCCGCCTCAGCCTTCATGCCCATCCGGAAGGCCAGACGTCCCAGGTCATTGGCCACGTCGGCCTGATTGGGCAACAGGGCCAGGGCCGATTCGTAGCAGGTGATGGAGGAGACGAAATCACCGGCCCGCTCCCGCGAAATGGCCAGGAGATACCAGGCAAAGCCGTTGCGTTCGTCCTGTTCCAGGGCCTGGATGGCCAGCCGTCCGCCGGTCTCATGGTCTTCGGCCTCCAGGGCGGCGACGGCGCGCCGGAGGATGGGGGCGACCGAGAGGGCCCGAAGTTCACTGATTCCAGCATTGAGCCGCTGCAAGGCGTCGTGAGTTCCCGCCGCGCCCATGGCGTCTGCGGCTCGCCCGAGATGGGCCGGGCCGGGCTGGGCGGCGGCGAGGGCGATGGCCGATGTTTCGCCGGTGCGGGTGGGTCGCGTCATCCCGATTCCATTTCCTGGGTGAACACGGCGATGGTTCGCGCCATTATGGTTACTCCTTGCTTAAGCGCGGCCTTCCGTCGCAGGGCCAGCAAGGGCTCGTTAATAGTCCCCGCCTAGCTTGGGCTTGTCCGCTGCGCTGCTCGAGTGCGGTCCAGCAGGCTCAACGCGGCCGGGGCGCGTAATTGGGGGTCGAGCATTGCCGCTCAAGCTATCGCTGAAACCAGGCGAAAAGTTCGTTCTGAATGGCGCCGTCGTTCAGAACGGCGACCGCCGTGGAACCCTGGTGCTCCAGAACAAGGCTTCGGTCCTTCGCGAGAAGGACATCATGCAGCAGGATGAGGTGACGACGCCGGCGCGGCGCGTCTACTTCCCAGTCATGATGATGTACCTCGATGAGGCTGGCGCTGAGCGCTACTACGACGAATTTGTACGACGGCTTTCGGAATTCATGAGCGCGGTTCGTAATCCCGCGATCCTTGCCGACTGCGTCTCCATATCTAAGCACGCCATGACGCGCGAATACTATAAAGCGCTCATGCTGTGCCGGAAGCTCATCGACTACGAGGACGAGGTGTTCGGTAATGTCCCTACGAGCCTACCAGCAGGCGGCGCAGAGAGCTGAGTCACCCCGTGAGGCGGAGTATCGCCTCTTCGCCCAGGTGACTCGCGCCCTCATTGAAGCCTCCAAGGCCGATCCCCTGGATTTCGGCACGCGCGCCGACGCCCTCGATTGGAACCGTCGGCTGTGGATCGCCTTGGGAGATGATTGCGCCCACGTCGATAATAATTTGCCGGAGTCGCTGAGGGCGCAGATCATCTCGCTCAGCATCTGGGTTCAGAAGCACACCAGCGTGGTCATCCGTCGCGAGGACGACTTCGAGGCTCTGATCGACGTCAATCGGATCATCATGCAGGGGTTGTCCCCCTCGGCGGCCGAGGCCGCCTGAGGCCCAAGGCGCCCCAAGAATCTCACCCAAAGGCCCGGCCCTTCGCCGGGCCTTTTTCTTTACCCGCAGTTCCTGCCGACCCGGCAGGTTTGACTCGGCCGTTCCTGCCGGGCCCGGCGCGGCCATGGTTTCCGCGCTCTGAAAAATACAGGTAAATCAGCCGTTTACCCTGGCGCGGCTTGGGGCGCCGACTGGCCTGAGCATTGCGATGCGTTCTGGGAGCCAAGAACGGCTCGCCGGTGAAAAATCGCCGGGTACCCGACCAGAACGGAAGGACAAGATCATGGCCATGAATTCGGTCAACACCAATGTCGGCGCTATGGTGGCGCTGCAAAACCTCAACAAGACGAACACGGACCTCAACACCACCCAGGGCCGGATCAACACCGGCCTGAAAGTCGCCAGCGCCAAGGACAATGGGGCCATCTGGGCCATCGCCCAGAACCAGCGTTCGAATTCCGGCGCGCTGAACGCGGTCAAGGAATCCCTCTCGCGGTCGATCTCGACTGTGGATGTGGCCTTGTCGGCGGGGGAGAGCGTCTCTGATCTGCTCCTGCAGATGAAAGAGAAGTCCCTTGCGGCTTCCGACACCACCCTGGACGCGGCCAGCCGCACGGCTCTGAACGATGACTTCAAGGCCCTGCGCGACCAGATCACCAAGGTGGTGACTAACGCCACGTTCAACGGCGCCAACATGATCACGGCCACCACGCCGACCACGGTTGCGGCTCTCGCGAGCGCTGACGGGGTGAACAAGATCACTGTGGCGTCCCAGAGCCTGGCGCTTGGCGGCGCCAATGTGACGATTGCGGCGACGGCCTCCATCGGGACGCAGACCACGGCGGCGGCGATGATCGCTACGATCAACACGTCGATCGCCAACGTGTCTTCGGCCCTGTCCAAGCTCGGCACCGGTTCCAAGGCGCTGAGCTCGCACCTGGAGTTCGTCGGCAAGCTGCAAGACTCCATCGACGCCGGGGTGGGCAACCTGGTCGACGCCGACCTGGCGAAGGAGAGCGCCAAGCTTCAGTCGCTGCAGACAAAGCAGCAGCTGGGTATTCAGGCCCTGTCCATCGCCAATCAGTCGTCGGGCTCGATCCTGTCGCTGTTCCGTTAACGTCTTGAGGCCGGGCGGCGCGCGTTGCGCCGCCCGG
>NZ_JAUSBZ010000045.1 GCF_030651755.1 Phenylobacterium sp.
GCGGCGCCGGCGCGCTCCAGATCGGCCCCCTCGTCGCGGATGGCGAGCGCAATCTGGCGGCAGGTCTCCTGGCGGGGAATGTCGTCGCGCACGAAGGACCACTGCAGGATGGTCACCGGCCCCGTCAGCATCCCCTTGACCGGGCGGACGGTAAGGGACTGGGCGTAGCGCCACCAGTCGACGGTCATCGGACGGGGTCTGGCCACATCCCCATAGATGATCGGCGGCCGGACGCAGCGCGAGCCATAGGACTGCACCCAGGCGTGGTCGGTGAAGGCGAAGCCTGACAGCTGCTCGCCAAAATACTGGACCATGTCATTGCGCTCGAACTCCCCGTGGACCAGCACGTCGAGGCCGACGCTCTCCTGCCAGCGGATCGCCATTCGCGTCTCATCCTCCAGGAAGGCCTGGTAGGCGCCGGGCTCCAGCCGGCCCCCGGCCTGGTCGGCGCGGGCCTTGCGCACCGCCGTGGTCTGGGGAAAGGACCCGATGGTGGTGGTGGGATAGGCCGGCAGGTTCAGGACCTGGGCCTGCAGGGCCAGGCGCTCGGCCACCGGCGCGGCGCGGCGGGTCATCTCTGGAGTCACCGTCGCCATCCTGGCCTGGACCGCCAGGTCGCGGACCTTGGGCGAGGCCTGGCGGGCGGCCTGGGCGGCGTCCGACGCGGCCAGGGCCTCGGCGACGGCGGCGCGCCCCTCATTCAGGGCGCGGGCCAGGATGGCCAGCTCCTCCAGCTTCTGCACCGCGAAGGCCAGCCAGCCGGCCACCTCCGGATCGAGTTTCGTCTCGACCGCCAGGTCTATCGGGGCGTGCAGCAGCGAGCAGGAGGGCGCCAGCACGAGGGGCCGCCCGGTTGCGGCGACCGGCTCCAGACGGTCCAGCAGGGCCGAGAGATCGGCCCGCCAGATGTTGCGCCCATCCACCACGCCAAGGGAGAGGACGAGGTCCGGGCGGGCCTCGGCCAGCGCCCGATCCAGGTCCCCAGGCCCCCGCACCAGGTCGAGATGCAGGCCCGCCACCGGCAGGGACAGGGCCAGGTCGAGATTGTCGTCGAGGGCCGCGAAGTAGGGGGTGAGCATCAGCTTCAGCCCCGGGGCCGCCTGGGTCAGGCTGTCATAGGCCCGTTCGAACATCGCCCAGTCGGCCGGCTCGAGATCCAGGGCCAGGGCTGGCTCGTCCATCTGCACCCAGTCGGCGCCCGCCGCCGCCAGCTGGCGCAGGATTTCCCCATAGACAGGCAGCAGCCCCTCCAGCAGATCGCGGGGGTCCGAGCCGTCCTTGGCCTTGGCCAGCTTCAGCCAGGTGACGGGACCGATCAGCACCGGGCGGGTGTGGCGACCCAGGGCGCGGGCCTCTAGAAATTCGTCCACCGCCTTGGTGGAGCTGAGCGCAAAGACCTGGCCGGCCACCACTTCGGGGGCGAGATAGTGATAGTTGGTGTCGAACCACTTGGTCATCTCGCAGGCCACGGCGTCCTGACCGCAGCAGCCGGTCTCCTGCTCGCCCGACCGGGCGCCGCGGGCCATGGCGAAATAGAGCTCCAGCCCCTGGGCGCCGGCGAAGCGCGGCGGGACGGCGCCGACCATCAGGGTGGCGTCGAGCACCTGGTCGTAGAGCGAGAAGTCGTTGCTGGGCAGAATGTCGACCCCCAGTTCGGCCTGGCGGGCCCAGGCCTCGCGGCGGAGGTCGGCGGCGGTCTGGAGAAGGCCAGCCTGTTCGAGGCGGCCGGACCAGAAGCGTTCGAGGGCGGTCTTGAGCTGGCGGCGGGGGCCGATACGGGGGAAGCCGAGATTGGCGACCAGGACGGGTTGAGCTGTGGGCATGGGATCTCCTTCGCCGACGCGGGACGCGCCGGCGGGATTCTGAAGGTTCGATTGGAGGGGGGGGGCAGGGACGGGCCGGCGGCTTAAGGGCGCCGACGGCCCCATCGCATTCGATGCGGGGTCGGGATCAGCTTCGGCTCTGGCGAAGGCGCCACGGCGGCCTCCCGTTCAGGTCAAGGACAGGACGGGAGACTTGCGGCAGGCGCGGACGGGCGCAGGTCGCCGCGAGACGGGAGTCCGGGCGTGCGCACGATGCGACCCGCCGGGACCCCCCGCCCGAGGACGTTATCTGACGCGGCAGGTCTCCTGGCTCGCGGGTCGAAGCGGCTGTCTGGCCTTCCCGACGGGGTCTCCGTCAGTGACACGATCGACAGCCGCTCGCCGCTTACAGTTGCGGGGACAGCTCCGGAGTCGGGCGCATGGCTTGGCCCTCACCGGATTCCCTCTTAGCTCCGGGTCCGAAGACCCGCAGAACCGCGACCCTGTCATCTAGGGCGATCACCAGACGCCCGTCAAGTCTGACATAAAGATATCCTTATGTGATTATGTGCAGCGCGCGCTGGAGACTTCGCGCCTGGCGGCGAAACCGGCTATGAGCCTGCGGTGACCCGCGCCGTCCTCACCCGCCTGACCCTGACCGACTTCCGCTCCTATGTTCGCGCCGAGCTGGCGCTGGACGGCCGGCCCGTGGTGCTGGCCGGACCCAATGGGGCGGGCAAGACCAATCTTCTGGAGGCCGTCTCCCTGCTGACGGCCGGCCGGGGCCTGCGCGGGGCGGCCATGGCTGAGCTGGGCCGCCGCCTGCCGGGCGAGGCCAAGGGCCGCGCCTGGGCGGTGGCCGCCGAGATCACCCTGGGGGAGGAGACCCTGAAGGTCGGCACAGGGGTGGAGGCCCCCGGCGCGGCCCGCCGCACCGTCCGGCTGGAGGGCGAGTCCGTGACGCCCGGCCGGCTGTCGGACCTGCAGCGACAGGTCTGGCTGACGCCGGCCCAGGACCGACTGTTCCTGGAGGGGGCGTCCGAGCGTCGCCGGTTTTTCGACCGGCTGGTCTATGCCGCCACGCCCGGCCACGCCGCTCAGGCCAGCGCCTATGACAAGGCCCAGCGCGAGCGCATGCGCCTGCTGACCGATGGCCCACATGACGGCGCTTGGCTGAGCGCGCTTGAAGCGCGGATGGGGCAGGCAGGCGCCGAGATGGCGACAGCCCGGGCCGAGACCCTTTCCCATCTGCAGGCCGAGATCGACAGCCGCGGCGAGCGCCCCTTCCCGCAGGCGCGGCTCGCCCTCACCGGCGAGTGGGAGCAGATGGCCAAGGCTGGGGTGGAGACCGGCGAGATCGAGGTCCGGCTGGTCGCCGCCCTGGCTGCGGCGCGCGAACGCGACGCCGGCGCCGGTCGCGCCCTGACCGGCCCGCACCGGGGGGATCTGGCTGTGATCCACCTGGAGAAGGACCGCCCGGCCGCCGAATGCTCCACCGGCGAGCAGAAGGCGCTGATCCTGAACCTGGTCCTGGCCCAGGCGGCGAGACTTTCGCGTGCAGAATCAGCCCCAAACCCTATATTGTTGTTGGATGAAGTCGCAGCACACCTGGATCGCCGTCGGCGAGGGGCCCTGTTCGACGAAATCGAGGCGCTCGGCCTGCAGGCCTTCCTGACCGGAACCGACGAGCACCTGTTCGAAGACCTTCGCGGCCGAGCCCAGGGCGTCCGGGTGGACGCTTCGGGCCTGGCCCTACTGGACGCGTAAGAAGAACCTCATGAGCGACGAGACCCAAGGCGCCGACGAGACGCCGACGAGCAATGGCCAGGCTGAATATGGCGCGGAGTCCATCAAGGTCCTGAAGGGCCTGGACGCGGTGCGCAAGCGGCCGGGCATGTATATCGGCGACACCGACGACGGGTCTGGCCTGCACCACATGGTCTATGAGGTGGTGGACAACGCCATCGATGAAACCCTGGCCGGCTACGCCAGCCGGGTCGAGGTCATCCTCAATGGCGACGGCTCGGTCACCGTCACCGACGACGGCCGCGGCATCCCGGTGGACATGCACGAGGGCGAGGGCGTCTCGGCCGCCGAGGTCATCATGACCCAGCTGCATGCGGGCGGAAAGTTCGACCAGAACAGTTACAAGGTCTCCGGCGGTCTGCACGGGGTCGGCGTCTCGGTGGTCAACGCCCTGTCGGACTGGCTGAAGCTCAAGATTTATCGCGGCGGCAAGGCCTATGAGATCGAGTTCCGCCGCGGCGACACGGTCTCGCCCCTGGTGGAGACCGGCGAGGCGCCCATGCGCGAGAACGGCCTGCCCCTGTCGGGCACCGAGCTCACCTTCTATCCCTCCACCAGCACCTTCGCCTTCATCGACTTCGACCGGAAGACCCTGGAGCACCGCCTGCGGGAGCTGGCCTTCCTGAACTCCGGCGTGACCATCTGGCTGAAGGACTTCCGCGGGGCCGAGCCCTTCGAGGAGGTCATGGCCTATGAGGGCGGGATCGAGGCCTTCGTCCGCCATCTGGACAAGGCCAAGACCCCCCTGCTCCGAGACCCGATCGTCATCCGCGGGCGCCGCGAGAACGTCGAGATCGACCTGTCGCTGTGGTGGAACGACGGATTCCACGAGAACGTGCTCTGCTTCACCAACAACATCCCGCAGAAGGACGGCGGCACCCACCTGGCGGCCTTCCGCTCGGCCATGACCCGGCTGATCACCTCCTACGCGGAAAGCTCCGGGGCCACCAAGCGCGAGAAGGTCTCCCTGTCGGGCGAGGACGCCCGCGAAGGCCTGACCTGCGTCCTGTCGGTCAAGGTGCCCGATCCCAAGTTCTCGTCCCAGACGAAGGACAAGCTGGTCTCGTCCGAAGTGCGTCCGGCGGTCGAGGGCCTGGTCTCAGAGGGGCTTTCGACCTGGTTCGAGGAACACCCGAACGAGGCCAAGATCATCGTCCAGAAGATCGCCGAGGCCGCCGCCGCCCGCGAGGCGGCCCGCAAGGCCCGCGATCTGACCCGGCGCAAGTCGGCCCTCGACATCACCTCTCTGCCCGGCAAGCTCGCCGACTGTTCGGAGAAGGACCCGGCCAAGTCCGAAATCTTCCTGGTCGAGGGCGACTCCGCCGGCGGCTCGGCCAAGCAGGCCCGCAACCGGGACAATCAGGCCGTCCTGCCCCTGCGCGGCAAGATCCTCAACGTCGAACGCGCGCGCTTCGACAAGATGCTGTCCTCAGACCAGATCGGCACCCTGATCACCGCGCTCGGCGCCGGCATCGGTCGCGACGACTTCAACATCGACAAGATCCGCTACCACAAGATCGTCATCATGACCGACGCCGACGTGGACGGCGCCCATATCCGCACCCTGCTGCTGACCTTCTTCTATCGGCAGATGCCGCAGGTGATCGAGCGGGGCTATCTCTATATCGCCCGACCGCCGCTCTATAAGGCGACCAAGGGCAAGTCGGTCCGCTATCTGCAGGACGACCCCGAGCTCGAGGCCTTCCTGGTCAATGAGGGCGTCGACGGCGCCACCCTGACCCTGGCCAATGGTGAACGCCTGGCCGGCGCCGATCTGCACGCCCTGGTCCAGACCGCCCGGGGCGCCAAGGCCAATGTGGACCGCCTGTCCTCCCGGGCGCCGGCCTTCGCCATCGAGCAGGCGGCCCTGGCCGGCCTGCTGGGCGAGAGCGGCGACCTGGAGGCCGCCGCCCAGCGCCTGAACCTCTATGCTGAAGAGGGCGACGGCCCCTGGAGCGGCGAGACCGCCGCCACCGGCGGCTATGTGTTCAGCCGCGTCCGCCGGGGCGTGTCCGAGCGGGTGGTGCTGGACGACCTGCTGCTGCACGCCGCCGACGCCCTGCGCCTGGCCGAACGGGCCGCCAGCATGGCCGAGACCTTCGCCTCCCCGGCCAGCTTCTCGCGCCGTGACAAGGTGACCCAGGTTCGCGGGCCGCTCGACCTGTTCAACGCGGTGATGGAGGCCGGCCGCCGGGGTCTCGCCATCCAGCGCTACAAGGGCCTGGGCGAGATGAACCCCGATCAGCTGTGGGAGACCACCCTGGACGCGGAGGCCCGCAGCCTCTTGCAGGTCAAGGTGGCCCACGCCGACGACGCCGACGGCATGTTCACCCGCCTGATGGGCGACCTGGTCGAACCCCGCCGGGAGTTCATCCAGGAAAACGCCCTGGACGCCGAGGTGGACGTCTAACCCCCACAAGCCTGGACAGGCCGCCCCAACTCCTGAACTCTTCGGTTCCGAGGAAACAAAAGCCGGAAACCGGCAGGGAGTTGGGCGATGGCCTTCGACGAATATGCCGAGCATGACGGGCTGGGACTGGCCGCTCTTGTGGCCAAGGGCGAGGTCAGCCCGACCGAGCTGGTCGAGGCCGCCATCGCGCGGGTCGAGCGGTACAACGGCGTCCTGAACGCCGTCGTCCACAAGGCTTATGACGAGGCCCGCGCCACCGCCGCCGGCGACCTGCCCGACGGCCCGTTCAAGGGCGTGCCCTTCCTGATCAAGGACCTGGGCGCCCAAGTGAAGGGCTGGCCCCGCACCTCGGGCAGCCGGTTCGCTAAGGTGGCCGCCGATGAGGCCGACAGCGAACTGGTGGCCCGCTACCGCGCCGCGGGCGTGGTCCTGCTCGGCAAGTCCAACACCCCGGAGTTTGGCATTCCCGGCGTCACCCACTCCGACCAGCTGGGGGCCTGCCGCAATCCCTGGAACCCCGACCATATCTCCGGCGGCTCGTCGGGCGGGGCGGCGTCAGCCACGGCGGCGGGCATGGTGCCCCTGGCCCACGCCAGCGACGGCCTGGGTTCGATCCGGATTCCGGCGGCCTGCTGCGGCCTGTTCGGCATGAAGATCACCCGCGACCGGACCCCCATCTGCGAAGTGGTCGACGGCGCCCTGGGCTTCTCGGTCCACCATGTGGTCAGCCGCACGGTGCGCGACTCCGCGGCCATGCTGGACGCCACCGGCTATCCCCAGGCCGGCGATCCCTTCCAGGCCCCGGCCAAGGCCGGCCCCTATCTGGAGGAGGTGAGCCGAAGCCCGGGACGCCTGCGCATCGCCTGGTCGGCGGAGACGCCCAGCGGACGGCCCATCCCCGACGACATGCTCGCCCACCTGCTGGCCACAGTCGAACTCCTGAAGGGCCTGGGCCACGAGGTGTTCGAGCAGGGCCTGGGGATCGACTATCGTCAGCTCTACCGGGCCCAGAGCCTGGCCAGCGCCTCGAACTTCTCGGCCAATGTGGCCCGCTGGGTGGAGAAGCTCGGCCGCGAGCCCGGGGATGACGAACTCGGCCCCCTGGCGCGGCGCGGCTATGAGGCCGGCAAGCGGCTGAACGGCCAGCAGGCCTTCTGGGGCTTCCAGCAGCTGCGCCTGATGAACCGTCAGATCCTCTCGGCCTTCGAGGCCTTCGACGTCTATCTGACCCCGGTGATGAGCACGCCGGCGCCCAGGGTCGACTGGCTCGACCCCAATATGGCCGACACCCGGGAATTCGATAAACGCCAGGCGGCCACCTACGCCACCACCCCGCCGGCCAACTTCACCGGCCAGCCGTCCATGTCCGTACCCCTTTGGGAGTCAGAGGACGGTCTGCCCGTCGGCATGATGTTCACAGGCCGCTTCGCCGACGAGGCCGCCCTCTACCGGCTGGCGGGCCAGCTCGAGAAGGAACAGCCCTGGAAAGACCGTCGTCCGGCCCTGTGGAACTGAGGCCCCAGGCTCTGAGCCTTCAGAACACCACGCCAAGCTTGGCCAGCGTCAGGGCGACGCTGCCAAAGGCGACGACGGCCAGAACTTCATACCACTTGAACCACGGGCCGCTCGGCGAACGCATTCTCATAGATTTCCCCCCCGGGAATGTCAGATCGATGTGAGCGCCCCTTGGCTCAGTAGTAGGGCGCTGGCGGACGTTTGCCCGGCCAGGTCAGGTAGCCGCCGGGATCCCGGCCGGCGGCCTGGACGGGCGGGCCGGCGCAGCAGGGACCGGCGGCCACGGTGTGGGCATAGCCGCTGGACTGCTGCGAATAGCTGCGATGCTCGCTGTAGGACTGGTGCTGCTCGGCATAGCCGCGCACCTGAGGCGGCGGCGGCGGTGGCGCATAGGCGTAACGCTCCTGCCGATAGGCTCCGCCCCGATACTGTTCGTGCTGGCCCTGATGGGACTCCGCCCGGCGCTCATAGCCGCCACGGGTGGCGATGTCGGGACCCTGATAGCGGCGATAGTCCTGCTGATGGCCAGCCGGCGGCGCCTGATGGGCGTAGTCCCGGGGCGCCGGGGCTGGTTGACGGGGCGCTGGGGGCCGAGGGGCCGGGGCGCGGGCCTGACGGACCGGAGCCGAACGCGGGCGCGCGGCGGGCTTGGTCGGCGCCTTGGCGGTCTGGACGGGCTTGGTTTCCGGGCAAGCGGCCTTAGCCGGCGGGCAGGCGCAGCAGTTGGCGACGGCCCGGGCCGGGGGCAGCGTCTCAGGGATGCTCGCCTGGCCGGCGGGCGCGGCGGCGGGCGGCGCGGCCTTTTCGGCGAAGGGCGGCTTGGGCGGCCGCTCGTCGCAGGCGGTCAGAACCAGGGCCAGACCCAGGGCGGCGATGATCGACGAAACGGTACTGGTACGCATAGCGGAAACTCCCTCGCCCGCACGCTGCGCGTTTACACCTCGTTAACGCTGTAGGATTCTCCCCTCGCGCGAATATAGGCCTCCACCAGCGCGTCGTAGGAGGCGAACCCCTTGTAATTGCGAAACTCTGCCGTAGCGCCGCGCCATGCCCGGGCGAAGGCCGCGAACCGTTCGGGGTCCTGCTCCAGGGTCTCCAGGGGCGCACGCCAGATGCGGATGGTGAACAGGGCGCCGCCCGTAACGGGAAGCCGCCGCAGGGTCTGGCGCTCCACGCGCAGATGGAGAACCCGTCCCGCCGCCTCAGGCGCGATCCCGGAGATCTGCGCCCGGATCGGCGCGGAGTCCGGCGTGAACAGGGCGTCAGTATTGACCACCGTCCAGTTGCGCCGCTCCAGGATCAGGCCCGGCCGCAGACCGGAGAATATCCGCTCCAGCCGGCCCCCGAACCGCGCCGCAAACCCGTCCACCGGACCGTGGAGCTCGGCCAGGCTCTTGCCCAGGGCGTCCTGCGCGGTGAAGAAGCTGGGCGCGCACAGGCTAAGCGCGGTCAGCCGCCAGACCCCCTCCCTCTGCTCCATCAGGCAGAGGTCGTCGGACACCCGCCTCGCCGCCGCCAGCAGAGGCGGCAGGCCCGCCTCGCCGGACTGGGACCCACGCACCTTCGCCACCAGGGCCAGGGCCTCGGCCTGGGCGTCCCACGAGCCAGGGGTCTCCCCCCAGACGATCTCAGGGCAGGCGGCGATCAGCGGGTCCTTTCGGGCGGCCGGATCAGCCTCCCCGCCCTCCAGCCAGTCGGCCTCGGGGATGGGTCGCAGACCGATGGCGAAGTCGCCGCCGGCCTCGGCCCAGGGGCTATGGGGTAGCTTCACCGGCCCCGCCCCCAGCGCCCCCAGGCCAGCCACATCATCAGGGCCAGGACCTCCCCGCTCAGATTGGCCAGGAGATCGATCAGATCCCCCTGACGGCCCAGTCCCATCAGGGCCTGGGCGATCTCCACACCGGCGCCCAGCGCGAAGATCGCCGCCAGGAGAACCAGCCGGGGTCCAAAGGCGAACAGGCCCAGACCCGTCAGGACGAAATAGGCCAGCGCGTGGCGCACCTTGTCGCCCCCCAGATCTGGCGCAGGCGTGGCGTCGGAGGGAGCCAGTGAGAGGAACAGGATGGCCGCGAGGCAGAGCCCGAAGGCCGCCCAGGCATAGCGGCGGATCAAAGGGGAGTGGCGGGAGCGAAAGACCATGACCCTAGCTTGCACGTCAGCCCCGCCGTCTCTAGCGTCGCGGCGTAAAACGGGCGTTTGAAGGACAGTCATGATGGCGATCGAGGCGGTGATCTGGGACTTTGGCGGGGTGTTCACCTCCTCGCCCTTCGAGGCCTTCGCCCGCCATGAGGCGGCCATCGGCGCGCCCAAGGACCACATCCGCCGGGTCAATGCGACCAACCCCGACACCAACGCCTGGGCCCTGTTCGAGCGCAACGAGATCGATACGGCGGGCTTTGACGCCCTGTTCCTGGAGGAGTCCGCCGCGCTCGGCTTTCCCATCCGGGGCGCCGACGTCCTGCCGCTGATCTCCGGCGTGGTGCGGCCGCGGATGGTCGAGGCGCTGAAGCTCTGCAAGTCCCATTTCAAGGTCGGCTGCATCACCAACAACATGGTCAGCCATCATAGTCCCGGCGCCGACGGCGTTCAGAAACCGCGCGGCGTCATGGGCCAGATCATGCCCCTGTTCGACCATGTGATCGAAAGCTCCAAGGCTGGCGTGCGCAAGCCCGATCCGCGCATCTATCAGATGATGTGTGAGGCGCTCTCGGTGGCGCCGGCGGCTTGCGTCTATCTCGACGACCTCGGGGTCAACTGCAAGCCGGCCGCCCAGCTGGGCATGACGGCGATCAAGGTCGTCGATGTGGACCAGACCCTGGCCGAGCTGTCGGCCGCCACCGGGCTGAGTTTTCCCGTCGCCGAGGCCGCCCAGTGAGTCGGCCCGCGCGCATCGGCGCCGAGGCCGCCCTGACCCAGCTGCCCGGCTGGACGGCCGGGGAAGGCGAGCGCGAGGCCCTGGTGCGGACCTACCGGTTCGAGGACTTCAACGCCGCCTTCGGCTTCATGGCCCGGGTGGCGCTGATGGCCGAGACGCTCGACCATCACCCCGAGTGGTTCAATGTCTACAACCGGGTGGACGTGACCCTGACCACCCATGACGCCGGCGGGGTGACCGAGCTGGACGTCAAACTGGCGCAGTTCATGGACCAGGTCGCCGGCGCCTGAGGCCAGGCCTCACAACCACAGAACAACAGATCCCAGGGAGGGACCAGATGAGCGGACGGGTCGCAGGAAAGAAGGCCTTCATCACCGGAGGCGCCCAGGGGCTCGGGGCGGCCATGGCCGCAGCCCTGGCGGCCGAGGGGGCCAAGGTCACCCTGGCCGACATCAATCACGAGGGCGCCAAGGCCCAGGCCGCCGAAATCAACGCCACCGTGGGCGAAGAGGTCGCCTTCGCCCTGCCCCTCGACGTCACCCGGGAGGATCAGTGGATCTACGCCCTGGAGGAGGCCGACGCGGCCATGGGCGGGCTGTCGGTGCTGATCAACAACGCCGGCGTCAGCCGGGGCGGCGACATCGAACAGCTGTCCTATGAGGACTGGAAGTTCGTGATGAGCGTCAATGTCGACTCCGTCTTCCTGGGGACCAAGCACGCCCTGAAGTACATGCGCCGCTGTCAGCCGGGCTCGATCATCAATATCAGCTCCATCGCCGGCCTGATCGCCGCCCACAACAGCCCGGTCTACAACGCCTCCAAGGCCGCGGTCTGGCTCCTGTCCAAGGGCATCGCCCTGCACTGCGCCAAGCAGGGGCTGGATATCCGCTCCAACTCCATCCATCCGACCTTTGTGGACACCCCGATCCTCGACCCCCTGCGCCAGCGGTTCGGCAAGGAAGAGGCGGAGAACAAGTTGGCCCGTCAGGTGCCCCTGGGGCGCATCGGCGCGCCCTCGGACATCGCCAACGCCGCGCTCTATCTGGCTTCGGACGAGAGCCGCTTCATGACCGGGGCCGAACTCAAGCTGGACGGCGGCATTTCGGCCATGTGAGGTCGCAGGGTCGCCCCGGCGGGCGCTTCAGTTCACCAGGATGGTGCCGAGCAGCAGGGTGGCGCCGCCCTTGCCCAGGACCCGGTCGGCGTCCCGCTGCAGCTGGCGGGCGATATAGTCGGCATTGGGCAGGGCGGCGGGCCCGAGGCCCGCGGCATAGACCCTGAGGCTCTGGGAGAAGGCCGCCCGCAGACGCGGCGTCGACAGGTCGGCCGCGGCCCGAAGCTTTTCGTCGGGAATGTCGAGGCCGGCCTCAACGGTCATCACCGCGCGGCCGCCCCGCTCGCCGGCCACGGTGGCCGTCAGGGTCTGCAGCTGGATGAAGGTGAGGCCGCCGCCCTTCTTCTTGTCCCCGCCCTTAGGCGGCCCGGCGGCGGCCGGGCTGGCGCTCAGGGCCACGAGGCCGCTGAACAGGAGAGGCAGGGCGAGCCGCAGGCGATGGATCTGTTCCATACGCGTCGGTGTGCCGCATTTATGGTTAGCGGTCTCTTTACGCGGGCGGTCCAACACTGCGACCTAGATTCGCATGGGCCACATTGGAGGCCGCCTTGGGCCGTTTCGCGCCAGACTCCCTCGACCTCGACGGCAAGGTTATCCTTGTCACCGGCGGCACCGGCTCCTTCGGACGCCGCTTTATCGACGCGGTGCTCAGCCGCGCCACCCCGCGCAAGCTCATCGTCTATAGCCGCGACGAACTCAAACAGCATGAGATGCAGATTGACCTGGCTGAACGCTATGGGCCTGAAGACATGGCCCGCATGCGCTTCTTCCTCGGGGATGTGCGCGACCGCGAGCGCCTGACCCTGGCCCTGCGCGGGGTCGACATCGTCATCCACGCCGCGGCCCTGAAACAGGTGCCGGCGGCGGAGTACAACCCGTCCGAATGCATCCACACCAATGTCCTGGGGGCGGAGAACGTCGTCTGGGCGTGCCTGACCAACCGGGTGAAGAAGGTGGTGGCGCTGTCCACCGACAAGGCCTGCAACCCGGTCAACCTCTATGGGGCCACCAAGCTCGCCTCGGACAAGACCTTCGTGGCGGCCAACAACCTGGCCGGGGACATCGGCACACGGTTTTCCGTGGTCCGCTACGGCAATGTGGCCGGCTCCCGGGGGTCGGTGGCGCCCCTGTTCCAGCGACTGATCGCCCGCGGGGCCACCGAGCTTCCGATCACCGACCCTCGGATGACGCGCTTCCTCATCACCCTGAACGAAGGCGTCGACTTCGTTCTATCGTCGCTGGAGGTGATGCGCGGGGGCGAAATCTTTGTGCCCAAGATCCCCTCGGCCAAGATCACCGACCTGGCCGAAGTCCTGGGACCGGGACTGCCCCACCGGATGGTCGGCATCCGGCCCGGCGAGAAGCTGCATGAGATGATGATCTCGGTGGACGACGCCCGCTCCACCGTCGATCTGGGGGACCGCTACGCCATCGAGCCGGCCTTTGTGGAATATCCCCGCGAATCCTTCGCCGGCGCCCACCCCATGGTGGCCGAAGACTTCTCCTACGCCAGCGACACCAATTCCGAATGGCTGAGCGGCCCGCCCCTGCTGGACCTGCTGGAGGATGGGGTTCCGCCGCGCCGCCGGCGGGCCACCGACTGACCCCATGGCCGAGCCCTTCCTGCCCTATGGCCGCCAGACCATCGAGGACGACGACATCGCCGCCGTGGCCGCCGCCCTGCGTGACGACCTGCTGACCACAGGCCCGCGAGTGGAGGCCTTCGAAAGCGCCTTCGCCGAGGCCGTGGGCGCCGAGCACGCGGTGGCCTGCGCCAATGGCACCGCGGCCCTGCACCTGGCCATGCTGGCGCTGGGCGTGCGGGAGGGCGACGTCTGTATCGTGCCCTCCACCACCTTCCTGGCGACCGCCAACTGCGTTCGCTATGTGGGCGCTGAGGTGGTGTTCGCCGATGTGGACCCCGATAGCGGCCTGATGCGCCCCGACGACCTGGCCCAAGCCCTGGCGCGGGCCGCCCCACGGCCGGTGGCGGCGGTTCTGCCGGTCCATCTGCGCGGGGACGTCGCCGATCTGCCGGCCATCTCCGCCCTGGCGCAAGCCGCCGGAGCCGTTGTGGTGGAGGACGCCTGCCACGCCCTGGGCTCGCGCCTGCGGCACGGGGGGGACGCGGTTCTGGTGGGCTCGGGCCGTTGGTCGTCTGCGGCGACCTTCTCCTTCCATCCGGTCAAGACCATCGCCACCGGGGAAGGCGGCATGGTCGCCACACCGGACGCCGATGTGGCTGAACGCCTGCGTCGGCTGCGCAGCCACGGCATGGTTCGCCCGGCCGACGCCGACCCCTGGTGGTACGAGATGGCCGAGCCGGGGTTCAACTACCGGCTTCCCGACATTCTCTGCGCGCTTGGCCAGTCGCAACTGGCCAAGCTTCCCCGGTTCGCCTCCGCCCGTCAGGCCTTGGCCGCCCGCTACGCCGCGATCCTGCAGCCCCTGGCGCCCGCTGTTCGCCTGGCGCGCGCGCCAGCGGCCAGTCTGAGCGTGCCGCACCTGATGAGCGTGCTGATCGATTTCGAAGGCCTGGGGACAAGCCGTCGGGATCTGATGGAGCGCCTCCGCGCCCGGGGGATCGGCAGCCAGGTCCACTACATCCCGGTCCACACCCAGCCCTACTACCGGGCGCGCTATGGGGATCAGAGCCTGCCCGGGGCGCAGGCCTGGTATGATCGAACCCTCAGCCTGCCCCTCTATCCCGCCATGACCGTCCAGGATGTCGACCGGGTGGTCGAGGCCCTGGCCGAGAGTCTTGGCCTGGCCTGAGGCTGGGAGCGCGTTCCGATAAGTGGGAACCGGTTACCTTAGCCAAACGCGCTCATGCTCTAGGCGGCCAGGCCAGCGGCCTGGATCAGGGTGCGCACCTCGGCCATCCGCTCGGGCGATCTTGCGAGTTCGGCCCGGGTGTCATCCATCCGCACCAGCTTGAGCGCCTCGGCCTTGGCGCGGTCGGCGGCGGGGCCCAGGGGGGCCGCCTCGCCGCAGGCCAGTTTCAGCAGCAGGGTCAGGCGGGTCGACGCCGGGGCGTTGGCCTTGGCCAGGCCCTGGGTCACCTTGGCGTCGGCCTCGGCCAGCCCGCCCAGGTCGCCCAGTTTCTGCTGGATGGGCAGGTAGTCCTCCGGGATCAGGCCGCCTCGGCCCACGGCGCGATAAAGCTTGGCCATGGAAAACAGCCGGTGGGCCGCCGAGGTTTCCGGGTTGCGGGCGTCCTTCTCGAAGGCCAGGGATCCGACCACGGCGGCCAGCCAGCGAACCGCCTGGCGCTTGTTGGCCGCGCCGATCACATTCTCCACCAACCACATGAGGGCCTCGGCCTCCTGCAGGGCGGTCTGACCCTTGCCCAGATAGGTTTCCACGAAGTCGCCGGTGACCAGCATCTTGGAGCGGTTCACAAAGGCCTGATGAACGTCGTCCAGGGGCACCAGATCGCCCGCCGCGGCGGTGAGCGACATGGCCAGGCCCCGCAAGAGGTCTATCTCGCCCGCCCCATCGCTGGGCTTCAGCCGCCGGGGACCGTTGAGCTCCTTGAGCACGCGCTTGGTGATCGCGCCCCGGACGGCGCGGAAATCCTCGGTGGCCAGCCACTTGGCGAGCCGGTGGGCCGGCTCTGAAAGCTCGGGCATGATCTTGGCCACGGACGGCTCCACCCGGATCAGGGCCTCCACCGCATCATGCGCCGCCAGGCGGGTCATGGCCGCCAGCCGAACCCCCAGGTCGAGGTCCTTGCCGATCAGGCCCTCCAGGCCCGCCGAGGACCCCAGGATTTCGGCCAGGGGCTGTTCTATGGTCTGCAGGGCCAGCCCCCGGGGCGGGCCGGCGATGGGCGCCGCATCGGCCAGGTCCAGAAGCCGGGTGACCTTGTCCGACCAATTGCGGGCGGGGGCGATGGAGGCGGCCACGCCGGCCCCCAGCAGATAGGCCCGTTCCGGAGCGCGGGAGACCCGCTCGGCGGCGGCGGCGAAGCCTTCCTTGTCCACATCCGGCAGGTCGCCCCGGCGGGCGTCCCCGAGGAGCCGCTCAATGGCCCGCTCCACCAGGGACTGGAAGGTCCGCATGATCTCGTGAATGGACACGCCCCTGGCCTGGGACTCAGGCACGGCGATCTTCTGGATGGCGTGCTGCAGCTCGACGCCCGAGGCCTCGAGCCGCTCCACCAGGTCGGCCCGGTGCAGCAGTTCGAAGGGGGTGGCGTGGTTACGGGCGAGCCAGCCGTCCAGCAGGCGGCCGATGCGTTCGCGGGCATGGACGGTGTAGAGGTCCTGCGGGGCCACGCAGAGCGGATCGTTGCGCTCCGGCGCCTTCTGGACCTTGGCGCTGTCGGGCAGGCCCAGGGACTGGATGACGACACTCCGAAACTCGTTGGTTTCGGGGTCCATGCTCTCCTTGCTCACGCGAGCCGAGGCCACCCGTCGTTCGGCGATGAGTTCCTCAGCGACCGCGACCGCCTGGGCGCGGTTCTCCGTCGCCATCTCCAGCGACCAGCCAGAGCCGACGGTTTTCCTGACGAACACTTCGTAATGCACTTTGGCGCGTTCCATATGGTCGTTCCCCAGGACCAGGGCCAAGCATGTGGGAATAGAATTAAGGTCCTGTTGCCTTCGGAACGGCCCTTTCTGTCAGGAATTTAAACTTGTCCGTTTTGGCGACGCCACATTGAGGCCATCAGGCCAAACCACTAGCTTCGACACCACGGCGACGACTTCAGGAGTTCTGTTTCCCCATGGCCAACATCACCCTGGTCGATGACGACGAAAACATCGTCACCTCGGTCAGCCTCGCCCTGGAAAGCCACGGTCACACCGTGAAGGCTTTCTATGACGGCGCTGCAGGTCTGGCGGCCCTGGAGAATGAGCCCCCGGACCTGGCGATCCTTGATGTGAAGATGCCCCGGATGGACGGGATGGAGGTCCTGCGCCGCCTGCGCCGGACCAGCGACCTGCCGGTGATCATTCTCACCTCCAAGGACGATGAGATCGATGAGATCCTCGGTTTCAATCTGGGCGCCGACGACTACATCCATAAGCCCTTCAGCCAGCGCCTGCTGCTGGAGCGGGTGAAGGCCGTCCTGCGCCGGGCCAGCGCCGATGGGGGCGAAGGGGTGGCGGGCCCCATCAGCGAGGCTGAGGCCCGGGCTTTGAAGCGGGGCAAGCTGACCCTGGACCCCGCCCGTCACGACTGCCTCTGGGAAGAGCGGCCGGTCAAGCTGACCGTCACTGAGTTCCTGCTGTTGCAGTCCCTGGCCCAGCGGCCGGGATTTGTGAAGAGTCGCGACAACCTGATGGATGCGGCCTACGACGATCAAGTCTATGTGGACGACCGCACCATCGACAGTCACATCAAGCGCATGCGCAAGAAGTTCCGCGAGATCGACCCTGAGTTCGACGCGATCGAAACCCTCTATGGCGTCGGATACCGGTATCGCGAGTCCTGAGCGGCCGCCCCGGCGCGAGCGGTGGCGATGGCTGCCGGGCTCGCGCCTTGGCCGCCTGATTATTGTCCTCAACCTGTTCGGGCTGGCGATCCTGATCTCCGGCGCCCTGGTGCTGAATGAACTGCGCCGGGGGCTGGTCAACGCTCGCATCGACAGCCTGACCACCCAGGGCGAACTGATCGCCACCATCATTGACCAGGCCGCCACGGTGGGCGAGCCCGAGCCGATGATGGACGGGGCCTACGCCTCGGAAATCCTGCAGATGCTGTCCAATCCCCGTTCGCAGAGGGCGCGTCTGTTCGACGCGGAGGGCCGCCTGATCGCCGACTCCTACTGGGTGTCCGACCGGGTGGAGTGGCGCACCTTGCCGCCGGCAAGGGCCCGGGGCGACGGCCCTGGGCTGGAACTCAATCTCAGCGGCGGTGATGAGGACAGCCCGGAAGGCATCGCCACAGCCAAGGCTCAGGCGGCTCTGCGGGCCGAGGTGAACACCGCCCTGCGGGGCGTTCACTGGGCGGGCCTGCGCCTGGGCGCGGACGGCGAGCGGGTGGTGTCGGTCTCCATTCCCATCCAGCACGTCAAGGCGGTGCTGGGCGTCCTGACCCTCGAGGCCCGGGATGTGGACGAGATCATTGCGGCCGAACGGGCGGCCCTGCTGCCCTTCATCCTGATCGCCGTCGCTGTCTCCCTGGTCTCGTCCCTGCTGCTCAACCATCTGATCGCCCACCCGGTCCGCCGTCTGGCGCGGGCCGCCGACCGGGTGCGGCTGGCCAGGGCCAGGGCGATCTCCGTCCCCGACATTTCCCGCAGGGACGACGAACTCGGCGACCTCTCCCGCTCCCTGGAGGACATGACCCACGCCCTGTCAGAGCGTATCGACGCCATCGAACGCTTCGCCGCCGACGTCGCCCACGAAATCCGTAATCCCCTGACCTCCCTGCGTTCGGCGGTGGAGACCCTGGGCCTGGTGGAAGAGCCCGCCGCCCGCGAGCGGTTGATGGCGGTGCTGCAAAACGACGTGCAGCGCATGGACCGGCTGGTCACCGACATCTCCAACGCCTCGCGTCTCGACGCCGAGCTGTCGCGGGAGGCGCCGACGCCGGTGGACCTGCGCCGGCTGATCGCCGATGTGGTCTCCCTGTACCAGGCCACGGTCCGGCCTGGCGATCCAAGGGTCACCTTCACCGTACCCGAAGGCCTGGAGGCGGTGGTGGTCTCCGGCCAGGAGGACGCCCTGGGGCAGGTGCTGCGCAACCTGATCGACAACGCCCGGTCGTTCAGCGCGCCAGAGGGCCTCGTGCGGGTCAGCCTGGGGCGGCAGAGGGGTCAGGCTGTGATCACCGTCGATGACGACGGCCCCGGCATTCCACCTGAAAACCTGGAGACGATTTTCGAGCGCTTCTACACGTCCAGGCCCAAGGGGACTGCCTTTGGCGGCAATTCGGGACTTGGCCTATCCATCGTCCGCCAGATCATTCTGGCCCATGAGGGGTCAGTACGAGCTGAGAACAGACCCGCCGATGAGCCCGGCGGCGTCCCTTCCGGCGCACGCTTCACCGTCACCCTCCCCGAGGCGCGCCGGTGATCCTCCACGCCGGCCTGATCGCGCGACACGGCCCCGGCGGCTGGCGCGGGGTCCTGATCGAAGGTCCCTCTGGCGCCGGGAAGAGCGATCTGGCGCTGCGATGCCTCGGGGCGGGATTTCGCCTGGTGGCCGACGACCGGGTGATCACCTGGACATCGGCTGGCCGACTGTTTGGCCGCGCCCCTGACAGCCTGGCCGAACGGCTGGAAATCCGGGGCCTGGGCGTAGGCCGGGTTTCGGCCCTGCCCCTTGCGCCTCTCTCGCTTTGGGTTCGCCTCGGGTCGCCGGAAAGGTCGCCCGATCTCGAAACCGTGACTCACCTTGGGGTGGAAACACCCCTGTTTGTGCTCGCTCCGCTCGAGAATTCGGCCCCTGCGAAACTGAGTCACGCCCTGGACTCACTTGGATGAACCACGGAAGGCGCGTATCACAGCCGGCTTCTGGCCCGCATTTTGCCGCCGCGCGGCCCACAGGGGATAGCCTTTGAGAGCGTTGCCATGATCGGGCTCGTGATCGTTACGCACGGGCGACTGGCCGCAGAGTTCGTATCGGCGATGGAGCATGTGGTCGGACCGCAGAGCGCGGTCGAGGCCATCTGCATCGGACCTGACGACGATATGGAGCGGCGGCGGATGGACATCCTCGGCGCCTGCGCCCGGGCCGACTCAGGCGCCGGAGTCATCCTGCTGACCGACATGTTCGGCGGCACGCCGTCAAACCTGGCCATCTCGGTGATGGAACAGACCCGGGCCGAGGTGATCGCGGGTCTGAACCTGCCCATGCTGATCAAGCTGGCCAGCGTCCGCAGCCGCTGCGGCCTGGAGGACTGCGTCTCCGCCGCCCAGGAGGCCGGACGGAAGTACATCTCCGTGGCCTCCTACGTCCTGGCGGGCGAAAACTGACCGCCGAGCGAACGGTCGAGATTCTCAACAAACGGGGTCTGCACGCCCGCGCCTCGGCCAAGTTCGTCAAGCTGGCCTCAGCCTTTGAGGCCGAGGTTCAGGTTTCCAAGGATGGTCACAGCGTCGACGCCCGCTCGATCATGGGGCTGATGATGCTGGCCGCGGGGCCCGGCAGCACGATCCACATCGTCGCCGAGGGCGACCAGGCCGATGACGCCCTGGAGGCGCTCTGCGCCCTGGTCGCCGCCCGCTTCGAGGAAGACCAGTAGCGTCCGGCCTCAGGCCTTGAGCTTGTAGCCCGTCCGGAACATCCAGACGATGAGGCCCAGACACAGGGCCATGAAGGCGAACGTCATGGCGATGCTGATCCCGATGCCCACATCGGAGACGCCGTAGAAGCTCCAGCGAAAGCCGCTGACCAGATAGACCACCGGGTTGAACAGGGTGATGGTCTGCCACACCGGCGGCAACATGCTGATCGAATAGAAACTGCCGCCCAGGAAGGTCAGCGGCATGACCACCAGCATGGGCACGATCTGCAGCTTCTCGAAGCCGTCGGCCCAGACCCCGATGGCGAAGCCAAACAGGCTGAAGGTCACCGCCGTGAGCACCAGGAAGCTGACCATCAGAAAGGGGTGGGCGATCTCGTAGGGGACGAAGATCCGCGCCGTCGCCAGGATGATGAGCCCCAGTATGATCGACTTGGTGGCCGCGGCCCCCACATAGCCGGCCACGATCTCCACCACCGAGATGGGCGCTGAGAGCACCTCATAGATGGTGCCGGAAAACTTCGGCATGTAGATGCCGAACGAGGCGTTGGAGATGCTCTCTGTCAGCAGGGACAGCATGATCAGGCCCGGAATGATGAAGGCGCCATAGCTGACCCCGTCGATGGTTCCCATCCGCGAGCCGATGGCCGAGCCGAACACCACGAAATAGAGCGAGGTGGAGATCACCGGCGAGGCGATGGACTGCATCAGCGTCCGCCAGGTCCGGGCCAGTTCGAAGTGATAGATGGCCTTGACCGCATAAAGGTTCATTGGGGCGCCCTCACCAGGCTGACAAAGATGTCCTCCAGAGAGCTCTGGCGGGTCTGCAGGTCCTTGAAGTCGATGCCGTGGCTCTGCAGGCGGCGCAGCAGGGCGGCGATGCCGGTGTCCTCGGCCTGGGCGTCGAAGGTGTAGATCAGCTCGTGACCGTCGGCCGCCAGCTCAAGGGCCTCCCCGGCCAGTTCCGACGGCATGGCGTCCAGGGGACTTTGCAGGTGCAGGGTCAGCCGTCGCTCGCCCAGCTGGCGCATCAGCACCGCGGTGTCCTGAACCAGGATGATCTCCCCCTGGCGGATCACCCCGATCCGATCGGCCATCTCCTCGGCCTCTTCGATGTAGTGGGTGGTCAGGATGATGGTGACGCCGCTTTCCCGCAGGGACCGCACCATCTCCCACATGTCCCGGCGCAGCTCCACATCGACGCCCGCGGTGGGTTCGTCGAGGAACAGGATCTTGGGCTCATGGGCCAGGGCCTTGGCGATCATCACCCGGCGCTTCATGCCGCCTGAGAGCGCCATGATCTTGGAGTCCTTCTTGTCCCAGAGGGACAGATCCTTCAGCACCTTTTCCAGATGAGCGGGATTGGCCGGCTTGCCAAACAGGCCGCGGCTGAACTTCACCGTGTCCCAGACGGTCTCGAAGGCGTCGGTGGACAGTTCCTGCGGCACCAGGCCGATCTTGGAGCGCGCGGCGCGGAACTCGCGCACGATGTCATGGCCATCGGCCAGAACCTGGCCGGAGGTGGCGTTGACGATGCCGCAGATGATCGAGATCAGGGTGGTCTTGCCCGCCCCATTGGGACCCAGCAGGGCGAAGATTTCCCCCTCGCTGATCTCCAGGTCCACCCCCTTGAGGGCGGAAAATCCCCCGGCATAGGTCTTGGTCAGACCTCTTACGGAAATAATCGACGACAACCGCAGCACTCCCCCTCGGCGTCACAGCCAGATAGGCGCCCCGGCAGGGCGAGGCTAGGCCCTAGGACGCCTAAAGGTTGTCAGAGCCGACAGGGGTCTTGCGGGAAATGCCGGGCTTGGCCTTAGACGACGGCTGAGGCGCTGGTCCCGGTTCCCATCGGCCGCAGGCCAAGCTCAGCCATCAGGGCCGCATCAGTGTCCTTGTCCGGATTGCTGGTGGTCAAAAGCTTGCCGCCCACGAACATCGAGTTGGCGCCGGCCAGGAAGCAGAGCGCCTGCAGCTCCCGCGACATGTGCTCGCGCCCAGCCGAGAGGCGGACCACGGCCTTGGGGCAGACGATGCGGGCCACCGCGATCATCCGCACGAACTCCAGTCCGTCGATGGCCTCACTGTCGCCCAACGGCGTGCCCGGAATCGGCATCAGGTCATTGATCGGCAGGCTGTCGGGATGGGCCGGCAGGGTGGCCAGGGCGTGCAGCAGGCCGGCCCGGTCGCGCCGGGTCTCACCCATGCCGACAATGCCGCCACAGCAGGTGGAGAGGCCCGCGTCCCGCACCGCCGCCAGGGTGTCCAGCCGGTCCTGATAGGTCCGCGTGGTGACCACCTGATCGTAATAGTCCGGCCCGGTGTCGAGGTTGTGATTGTAGTAGTCGAGGCCGGCGTCCTTGAGCGCCTGGGCCTGTTCGGGCTTCAGCATGCCCAGCGTCGCGCAGGTCTCCAGGCCGAGGGCCTTTACGCCGGAAATCATCGCCGCCACCTTGGGCAGGTCACGATCCTTCAGGTCGCGCCAGGCCGCCCCCATGCAGAAGCGCTGGGCGCCGCCGGCCTTGGCCTCGGCGGCCGCGGCGATCACCGTGTCGGCCTCCATCAGCTTGCTGGCCGCCACCCCGGTCTTGAAGTGCTGGGACTGGCTGCAATAGCCGCAGTTCTCGGCGCACCCGCCAGTCTTCACCGACAGCAATTGCGAGAGCTGGACCTCCGAGGGATCGAACCAGCGCCGGTGGATGGCGGCGGCTTCGAACACCAGCTCCATGAAGGGACGCTCGAAAAGCGCCTCGATTTCCTCCAGCGCCCAATCAAATCGCGGCTGGGCGGGGTCGACATGGCGGATCGGGGCGTTCATGGGGAGCACTCCTGGTCTGCGCGGCGGCGCAATCGCTATGGCCTCCCTATAGGATGCTTGGCCGGGGAGGAAAACGCCTTCGAATCGGAGCCGACCCTTGAGCGTTCCCCCGGAAGAAACCGAACTGAAATTCCTTTGCGAGCCTGCGGACGTCGAGACGGTCCTGGCGGCGGCGCCCGAAGGGGAGGACGGCGCCGTTGATCTGTCGGCGATTTATTTCGACACCCCTGAGCGTCGGCTAAGGGAGCTGGGCGCCGGCTTGCGCATTCGCCAGGAGCCCCAGGGCCGTCGCCAGACCCTGAAGACCGGCAAGGGTCTGCGCCGCCAGGAATTTGAGATCGCCGTCGAGGGCGACCAGCCCGACGCCGCGCACCACCCCCTGCGCGAACTCCTGGGCAAGGACCATATCAATCGTTTGGAGCCTCTGTTCGCCGTCCAGGTGCGGCGGCGGCTGCGGACGCTCGTCTGGGAAGGCGCCGAGATCGAACTGGCCCTGGACGAGGGGGAGATTCTTGCTGGCGGTCGCCGGTCCAGCCTCTGCGAGGTTGAACTGGAGCTCAAGCGCGGTGAGGCCGGCGCGCTTTTTTCCCTGGCCCGACACCTCTTCGAAGCCGCCCCGCTCTATCTCAGCTTTCAGACCAAGGCTGATCAGGGGTTCGCCCTGGTGGCGGACGAAGACGACGCTCATCACCATGCCCCAGCCGGGCTCGCCCCGGGGATGACGGCGGCGGCGGCCTTCCAGGCGATCGCCCGCGGCGCCCTGGCGCAGATCGCCGCCAACGGTCTGATCCTGCGGGGCGGGAGCGACGCGCCTGAGGCCCTGCATCAGCTACGGGTCGCCGTCCGGCGGCTGCGCAGCGCCATGAGCACCTTCAAGGATCTGGTGGCCGATCCCCGCCTGGACACGCTGAAGGGTGAGTTGAAGTGGCTGGCCGGCGCCTGCGACGAGGCCCGGAACCTCGACGTCTTCCTGGCCGAGACCTATCGCCCCGCCGCCCAGGGGACAGCCGCCATCCACGGTCTGGCCGATCTGGGACAGGCGCTGGAGACGGCTCGGGGCAAGGCCCACGCCCTGGCCCGGGCGGCGGTGGCCTCCACCCGATTCCGAGCCCTGCTCCTGGAGTTGTACGCCTGGATCGAAACCGGCGAGTGGCTGGCGCGCCTGTCCGATGGCGGCGGCCCGGCCACAGCCTTCGCCGCCGAGGCCCTGGGCGCGCGCCGACGCAAACTGGCCAAGCGCGGCCGGGGACTGATGGCGCTGAGCGACAGCCAGCGCCATCAGGTGCGCATCCAAGCCAAGAAGCTGCGCTACGCCGCCGAGGCCTTTCGCCCCCTGCTCAAGGACAAGGCGGCCCGTCGGCTGATCAAGAAGACCAAGGCCCTGCAGGCGGCCCTGGGGGCCCTCAATGACGGGGCCACCGCCGAGGCCCTGCTCACCAGCCTCGACCTGGACGGCCCCGCCCTCTACGCCGCAGGCCACCTGGCCGGGGAGCTCGCCACCGATCGGGACGGGCGCCTGCGGGTCGCGGCGAAGGCCTGGAGCGCCTATTGCGAGGCTGACAATGCTTGGTAAGGAAGATATAAGGATATCTTTATACGATCCTTGCTCCGGGCCGGCGCCCCGGCTATAGAGCGCCAAACCGTACGTTTGGGCGCCCTGGCTGGAGCCCGCGACAGGACCGCAGGACCCACCGACATGACCGACTACATCGTCAAGGACATCAGCCTGGCTGACTTTGGCCGCAAGGAAATCGAGATCGCCGAGACCGAAATGCCCGGTCTGATGGCGACCCGCGAGGAATTTGGCCCGAGCCAGCCTCTGAAGGGCGCCCGCATCGCCGGCTCCCTGCACATGACCATCCAGACCGCAGTGCTGATCCAGACCCTGGAAGCCCTCGGCGCTGAGGTCCGCTGGGCTTCGTGCAATATCTTCTCGACCCAGGACCATGCCGCCGCCGCCATCGCCGCGGCCGGCACGCCGGTCTTCGCCATCAAGGGCGAGACCCTGGTGGAGTACTGGGAATACGCCCACAAGATCTTCGAATGGTCAGACGGCGGCTATCCGAACCTGATCCTCGATGACGGCGGCGACGCCACCCTGCTGACCGTGCTCGGCCCCAAGGCCGAGAAGGACCCTTCGGTCCTGAACAACCCGCAGAACGAGGAGGAAGAAGCCCTCTATGCGGTGATGAAGCGCTATCTGGCCGAGAAGCCCGGCTTCTATTCGGCGATCCGCGCGGCGATCAAGGGCGTGTCCGAAGAGACCACCACGGGGGTCCATCGCCTCTATCAGATGGCCGAGCGGGGCGAGCTGCCCTATCCCGCCATCAATGTGAACGACAGCGTCACCAAGTCGAAGTTCGACAACCTCTATGGCTGCCGCGAGAGCCTGGTGGACGCCATCCGCCGCGGCACCGACGTGATGCTGGCCGGCAAGACCGCCGTGGTCATGGGCTATGGCGATGTGGGCAAGGGCTCGGCCGCCTCGCTCCGCAATGGCGGCGCCCGGGTCATGGTCACCGAGGTCGATCCGATCTGCGCCCTGCAGGCGGCCATGGAAGGCTATGAGGTCGTCACCGTCGAGGACGTGGCCGACAAGGCCGACATCTTCGTCACCGCCACCGGCAACAAGGACGTTCTCACCGTCGACCACATGCGGGCGATGAAGAACAACGCCATCGTCTGCAACATCGGCCACTTCGATTCCGAGATCCAGATCGCCGGCCTGCGCAACTTCAAGTGGGACAAGATCAAGGATCAGGTCCACCACGTGGAATTCCCCGACGGCAAGAAGATCATCGTCCTGTCGGAAGGCCGCCTGGTGAACCTGGGCAACGCCACGGGCCATCCGAGCTTCGTGATGAGCGCCTCCTTCACCAACCAGACCCTGGCGCAGATCGAGCTGTGGCAGAACGGCGGGCGCTACGAGACCAAGGTCTACACCCTGCCCAAGCACCTGGACGAGAAGGTCGCCATCCTTCACCTGGAAAAACTCGGCGCCAAGCTGACCCGGCTGAGCAAGGAGCAGGCTGACTATATCGGCGTGCCGGAAGCTGGCCCATTCAAGCCTGACCACTACCGCTACTAGAACTTTACCTGACACTCTCGCGTCAGCGCGGGAGAATTATTTGCAACGCCGCGTCGAGTCCCCTTGCGGGTCCCGGCGCGGCGCTTCTCTATGCGGCCCTCATGCCGCTCGCCCTCATCATTTCCAGTCATGTCGCCGCCAGCCGTGTGGGCGGCTCCGCCCAGGCCCTGGCGCTCGCCCCCTTCAAGGTGGACGCCATGGTCGTGCCCACCGTCCTCTATGGCCGCCATCCCGGCTGGGGGCCGCCGGGCGGGGCGGCTGTCCCGGTCGAGGCCATCGACGGCATGCTCGATGGCGTCGAGGCCAACGGCTATTTTTCCCAGATCGACCTGGTCATCACCGGCTATTTCGCCAGCAGCGCCCAGGTGCGCGCCGCGGCGAGGGCCATCGACGCCGTCCGCGCTGCGCCGCGGGACCCAGGCGCCCGCAAACCCTTCGTCATCGTCGACCCGACCCTGGGGGATGTGGGCAAGGGTCTCTATGTGCCCATCGACGTGGCCGAGGCGGTCACCGCCGACCTGGTCCCCCGGGCCGATCTGGTGGCCTGCAACACCTGGGAGCTGCAGCGGCTCACCGGCGCGGAGACCCGCACCCCCGCCCAGGCCCTGGCCGGCGCCCGCCTGCTCGGCAAGCCGGCCCTGATCTCCTCGGTGATCCGCGGTGAGGAGATGGGCGTCATCTATGCCGACCGCCGCGAGGCCTGGCTGGCCGCCCACCAGCGATCCCCGGAGGCGCCCAAGGGGACCGGCGACCTGCTCACCGCCCTCTATGGCGCCGCCGTCCTGGATGGCCTGGCGCCGGCCTACGCCCTGCCCCGCGCCGTCGGCGGGCTGGTCGAAACCGTTTCGGCGGCCCATATGTGGAAGGCGAGCGAGCTTCCCCTGGTGGCCATGGCCCAGCGGCTGAAGGCCACCTCGCCACATGTCCGCATGGAGCGTCTGAACTGACCACCGCCGACCCTGACATCCACGGCCACGTCGCCCCAGGCTTCGAGGCCGTCTCCGCCGCCTTCGCCGACAATTTCGCGCAAGGCGAAGAGCTCGGCGCGCGGTTTGCCCTGGTCCGTGACGGCGAGCTGATCGTCGACCTCTGGGCCGGCCATGCCGACAGGGCGCGCACCCAAGCCTTCACCGCCGCCACCCTCACCCCGCTGTTTTCCACCACCAAGGCGGTGGCCGCCCTGATGGTCGCTCGCCTCGTGGACCAGGGCAGGCTGGCCTATGACCAGCCCGTCGCCGAGGTCTGGCCGGACTTTGCGCAGGCCGGCAAGGGTGAGATCACCGTCGAGCAGGTCCTGTCGCACCAGGCCGGTCTGCCGGGCTTCGTCGCGGCCGTGGACCCCTCGCTCTGGTTCGACTGGGACGCCACCTGCGCCAAGCTCGCGGCCATGGCGCCTCTGTGGCCGCCGGGGAAGGCCAGCGGCTATCACCCGGTGACCTATGGCTATCTGGCTGGCGAAATCTTCCGCCAGGTGGATGGCCGGACCATGGGCGCAGCCCTGCGGGAAGATCTCGCCCAGCCGTTCGACCTTGATCTCTGGATCGGCCTGCCGGACGCTGAGCACCCCCGCTGCGCCGACCTGCAGCGGCCGCCGGCCTTTCCCGACTTCGGCGAGATCAATATCCCCACCAAGGCGGCCTTCCTGGAGCCCTGGTCCTCGCCCGGCGGTCGCGGCCAGGCCGAATGGCGCCGGGCGGAGATCCCCTCGGCCAATGGCCATGCGACGGCCCCCGCGCTGGCCCGGCTGATGGGCGCGCTGGCGTCTGGGGGCTGGCTGGACGGGGAGATGATCCTCTCGCCGCCCCTGATCGCCGAGATGGCCCGCGAACGCATCACGGGCCAGGACCTCGTCCTGCCCTTCGTCATGAGCTGGGGGGCCGGCGTCATGCGCAATGGCCCGCTGAAGCCCTGGGGGCCGGGGGAAGAGACCTTCGGCCATTCCGGCTGGGGCGGCTCCTGCGCCTTTGCAGACCCGCAGACGGGCCTCGCCGGCGCCTATGTGATGAACAAGCAGTCGGCCCACCTGCTGGGCGATCCCCGCGCCAGGCGGCTGATCGAGGCGGCCTACGCCAGCCTCTAGGACAGGCGGTCGCGGAATTCGCTGTAGTCGAACTCGCGCACCATCCTCAGGGCGTCGGTCTCGCTGTTCCACAGCGCGATGGCCGGCAGGGGCACGCCGTTGAAGGTGTTGGTCTTGACCATCGAATAGTGCGCCTGGTCGAGGAAGGCGATGCGGGTCCCCGGCGACGGCCGCGCCGCAAACCGGTAGTCGCCGATGATGTCCCCGGCCAGGCAGGACGGCCCGCCCAGGCGAAGGCTCACGCCGTCCTCGGCTTCGTTCAGCATGGCCGGGCGATAGGGCGCCTCGATGACATCGGGCATGTGGCAGGTGGCCGAGATGTCGGTGATGCCGATGGCCATGCCGTTCTCAAGCACGTCCAGCACCTCGCCCACCAGGATGCCGGCGTCCAGAGCGATGGCCTCGCCGGGCTCCAGGAAGAGGCCGATGCCGAAGCGAGCCTTCACGTCGCGCAGGAAGGCCACCAGCGCTTCGCGGTCATAGTCGGCGCGGGTGATGTGGTGGCCGCCGCCCAGGTTCACCCACTTGATCTGGGTCCCCAGCACGCCGGCGATCTTCGGCTCCAGGGAGGCCCAGATGCGGCTGAGCGGCTCGAAGCCCTGTTCGCAGAGCGCATGGATGTGCAGGCCGTCCACGCCGGCCAGGCTTTCAGCCGTCAGCTGCGAGACGGGGAAGCCCAGGCGCGAGCCGATCTGGCAGGGGTCGTACTTGGCGACCTCGGCCTCGCTGTGCTCGGGGTTCAGGCGCAGGCCGATCTGGAAGACCTCGCCCGCCCCCCGCGCCTCGTCTATCAGGCCCTGAAAGCGCGCGATCTGGTCGGGCGAATTGAAGATCACCGTGTCCGACAGCCGCAAGATCTCGGGCAGGTCGGCGCCCTTATAGGCCGGCGAATAGGTGGTCAGCTCGCCGCGATAAAACTCCCGGGCCAGCCTCGCCTCCCAGAGCCCAGAGGCGCAGACTCCGTCCAGATGCTGGCCCACCAAGTCCGCCAGCGACCACATGGAGAAGGCCTTCAGCGCCAGCAGCACCTGGGCCCCGCCCCGATGGCCCACATCGGCCAAGACGGAGAGGTTGCGCGCGATCGCCGCCTCATCCACCACGAAACAGGGGGACGGAACCCGGGCCAGATCAAAGCGGGAAAACGCGCCGGCGCCGCCGGCCTTGGTCTCCATGGCCCCTTAGAAGTCCAGGGGAGCGGCCAGCTCCCGCATCTTCCAGGGCAGGCCGTGGACATTCAGCATGTCCATGAACGGATCGGGGTCCATCTGCTCCATGTTGAAGACGCCGGCGCCGGAATAGACCCCCTGCACCATCAGGGCCGCCCCGATCATGGCCGGGACGCCGGTGGTGTAGCTGACCGCCTGGCTGCCGGTCTCGGCATAGGCCTCTTCGTGGTCGCAGACATTGTTGATGTAGATGGTCTTCTGGGCGCCGTCCTTCAGGCCGGTGGCGATGGTGCCGATATTGGTCTTGCCCTTGGTGCGGGGGCCAAGCGACGCCGGCTCGGGCAACAGCGCCTTCAGGAACTGAAGGGGGATGATCTCGCGGCCCTCGAACATCACCGGATCGATCCGCAGCATGCCCACATTGCCCAGCACCTCGAGGTGCTTGAGGTAGGCGTCGCCAAAGGTCATCCAGAACCGGATGCGCTTGATTTCGGGGTAGAATTTGGCGAGCGACTCCAGCTCCTCATGATACATGAGGTACATGTTCTTCGGCCCCACCTGGTCGAAGTCGAAGACCTGCTTCTTCGCCAGCGCCGGCCCCTCGACCCACTGGCCGTTCTCCCAGTGCCGCGACGGCGCGGTCACTTCGCGCAGATTGATCTCGGGATTGAAGTTGGTGGCGAAGGGGTGCCCGTGGTCGCCCCCGTTGCAGTCGAGGATGTCCAGGGTCTCGATGGAATCCAGCAGGTGCTTGGCGGTGTAGGTGGTGAACACCGAGGTCACGCCCGGATCAAAGCCGCAGCCCAGCAGCGCCATCAGCCCGGCTTGCTTGAAGCGGTCCTGATAGGCCCACTGCCAGCTGTATTCGAACTTGGCCTGGTCCCGGGGCTCGTAATTGGCGGTGTCGAGATAGTTCACGCCCGCCGCCAGGCAGGCCTCCATGATCGCCAGGTCCTGATAGGGCAGGGCGAGGTTCACCACGAGAACGGGCTTCACCTTCTGGATCAGGGCGGTGGTCGCGGCGATGTCGTCGGCGTCCAGGGCGGCGGTCTCCACCACCACGCCGGTGCGGGTTTTCACCGACTCCGCGATGGCGTCGCACTTGGCCTTGGTCCGGCTGGCCAGCGTAATGTGACTGAAAATCTCAGGGGACATGGCCATCTTGTGGACCGCCACCGAGCCCACGCCGCCCGCGCCAATCACCAGAACTCTGCTCATCTCGCGCCCTTCCCTGCCGCCCGCGGCAAATCACAGTCCCAAAACGCCCGACACGCGGGGATGGGGCCATATCACGGGACGGCGCCGGGGGCTAATGGCCGGGCGATGTGTCGCGGTGAAGGTTCGGTGACGGGGGCTATGCGACCGCCCTCGTCCTTCGAGGCCGCTTCGCAGCGCCTTAAGGATGAGGACGAATGAGAGGTCCCGCCCGCACCCCCCCTCCTCATGCTGAGGTGCGAGCGCAGCGAACCTCGAAGCACGCACGGCGCCGCCACGCGCCCGCCGCAGGCGCCCCATGGCGAACCACAAAGCGCACGAAGCTCATAAAGAAGGACGCGGCGCCTTCGTGCCCTTTGTGTCCTTCGTGGTTTCTCCTTCCCCTTGCCCCCCGCCACCAGACCCATGCATCCTGGCCCCCGTCATGCTGCAGCCCCTGGACGCGAACATCTGGACGGCGGCGGGGCCGCAGGTGCGCGTCCTGGGGTTCGCCTATCCCACGCGCATGGTCGTCATCCGGCTGTCGGGCGGCGGCCTCTTCATCTGGTCGCCCACGCAGCTGACCCCGGAGCTGAAAGCCGCCGTCGACGCCCTGGGGCCGGTGCGCTGGCTGGTCTCGCCCACGGCCATGCACCACCTGTTCCTGGGGGAGTGGCAGGCCGCCTATCCCGAGGCCCGGCTCTACGCCCCGCCTGGCCTGCGCCAGCGACGCTCCGACCTCGCCTTCGACGACGACCTGGCCGATGGCCCGGCCCACCCCTGGTCCGATGAGATCGACCAGGTCCATGTCGCGGGCAACAGGATCGCGGTCGAGGTGGTCTTCTTCCACCGGGCCAGCCGCACGGCCCTGTTCGCCGACCTGATCCAGCAGCTCGACCCGGCCAGCCTGAAGGGCTGGCGCAAGCTCATCGCCCGGCTCGACCTGATGACCGGGGATCAGCCCCAGACCCCGCGCAAATTCCGTCTGGCCTTCACCGACCGCAAGGCGGCCCGCGCCGCGCTCGACCGCATCACCGCCTGGCCGGCCCGTCGCGTCCTCATGGCCCACGCCCCGCCCGTCCTGGAAGACGGCCAGGCCTTCCTCACCCGCACCTTCGCCTGGCTGCGGCCTTAAGCGCGCCGCCCTCGTCCTTCGAGGCCGCTCCGCGGCGCCTCAGGATGAGGACGAATGAGAGGTCCCGCCCGCACCCACCCCCTCATGCTGAGGTGCGAGCGCCAGCGAGCCTCGAAGCACGCACGACCCCACCGCCTCTCGCGCCGCAGGCGCCCCAGGTCGCACCACAAAGCTCACGAAGCCCACAAAGACGAACACGGCCCCTTCGTGCCCTTTGTGTCCTTCGTGGTTGATCCCTTCCCCACCCCCGTCAGGCTCGGCGGCGGGAGATGGTCCACGTCCGAACTCCGCCGGACGCCGCGCCTCTCCCATGCTCTGCTCGCCCCACCGCCCAAGGAGCCCCCCATGACCGATCACGCCGCCACCTTCCACGCCCTGCACACCGGCCCCGACCTGCTCATCCTGCCCAATGCCTGGGGCGCCGCCAGCGCGGCCCTGATGGCGAGCGCGGGCGCCAAGGCCGTGGCCACCTCCTCGGCCGCCGTGGCCTGGGCGCAAGGCTTTCCCGATGGAGACGCCCTGCCGACCGACCGGCTGATTGCGGTGATCGCCGATGTGGTGCGGGTGACGCCGGTCCCGGTCACCGCCGACATCGAGGGCGGCTACACCGACGACCTTGCCGAGCTTGCCGAGACCATCCGCCGGGTGGCGGGCGCCGGCGCCGTGGGGATCAATCTGGAGGATGGCGCCCGGGACCCCGACCTCCAATCTCCTCATGCTTCGGCGCGAGCCGATGCATGCGCTCCCTCAAAAAGCGTTCGCTTGGGGACATCAAGTGCGTGAAGAACCGAGCAGGCTAGGATCGATTGCGGAACGAGGTTAGACCGTGTCGCGGCTAATTGGTTGGGGGGTACGATGCGCTATGCGGTGAAGTTGATGACGAGCAGCGATCTGACGTTGTTCGCTGGATATTTCCGCCTGCACTCGAGCAGTAAGCAGAAGGGCACGAACCTGGACAGCGATGTGATGGCTAGCCGACTCTTTCCTGCGCTTCCGGCTTCTATAACTGGTACATTTGAACAGCCAGTGGTGGTGGATGTCTATGGCCCAGATGGCGCACCTATACACAGGGTGCGGCGTAAGATCATCAAGTCAGAGGGGAGCCGGAACTGGCGCCTGAACGGCAAGCTCATCTATGGGCCAGACGCTGACCCTAGCCGGTTCGACGGTCTCCAGGCTGAGGACATTGCTGTGTTTGGCTTTGATGGTGAACCTCTCCCAACGTCGATCAGCATGGTTCTCCTTTCGGCGACCTCGCCTTCCGACAAGCCAATCGCTGACTATCTGAGGTCCACGTTCCAGCTGGCCCCTCGGGTGCGCTCTATGACCGACATGAGCACTACCGACTTAGCAGCGGTACCGGTGCCTGCCGGGCATCCATTGAATCTTCTCCTGCCCGACCCAGCCCGCACTGCCGATTTGATTGCAGCGGCGGAGGATGACGAGGTCGCGAGGCGCAGGCTGGACACCCGGGCACGGTCAGGCACAGCCCGCCCAGTCAGCGCCGCTGAACTTGCAGCAGCAAAGGCGCGCGCCCACGAGGTAGGCAGAGCGGGCGAGGCACTATTCTGTGCGCATCTTGAGCGCGAACTTACTGCCAAGAATATCTCAGGTTTTATCTGGACTGCAGATCAGAACGCCACCAGCCCCTATGACTTTGAGGTAACTGAACTGAGTGGCGGAACGACGCTGATAGACGTCAAAAGCACCACATCAAGCTTTGACGGCAGCGTCCATATATCTGGAGCTGAACTATACACCGCAGCGAGCAGTTCTGAGTATAGGATCGCACGCGTTTTTGATCTTGAGGCTGCTGGTGGGCCTAAGGTCAGAGTTTCAGAGCCCATCGAGCTGATCGCCTTAGCCGTACGCGATCAACTTGCCACGCTGCCGACCGGCGTTCGGGCCTCAAAATTTGAGATGCATACGGACCTTTTTACCTGGAGCGAACCTACGCCGCTTCCGTCGGACGACGACTAGGCTGCCACTAAGTCACGCGCAGAGACAGCTTCTGACAACATCGCCTTTATGTGCTTCGCGAGGGCGAACGCCAGAAGGGGTGGAACCGCGTTACCAATTTGCCTGAACGCCGGATTCATGGTTCCCCTGAACACGAAACCATCGGGAAAACTCTGAAGGCGAGCCGCCTCGCGGACGCTGATCGTGCGGGCCTGATCGCTGTCGTAGTGAATGTGCGAATATGTATCCTTGCCAATGTGCGCCAGCAATGTGCGGCTAGGCTGATCGCGCCGCAGCTTCCACCAACGATTGGGGAAGTTTGTCACCGGATACGGCGGAACCATCTTCCTAAACAATGCGTCGCGGCTCTCTTGTGAAACAGGATGTCCCGCCGCTTTAAGGTCAGCCACGGCCTCTTCGAATAAGCGGACAGCGGTTGCATGAGCTGCGGGGTACTCTGCGCCATTCGGCATTTCGCGGAAGATAAACGTGTCGCGAGGCAGGTAGCGGATAACGTGATCGCTGATGCCTTCAGTGCTCTCGAAATTCGACCAGTTGCGCAAGTCGGCCGCAAATGACGACGGGAGCCGGGTAGAATCGTACCGTGTCACAACGTCAAATCGGCGCGCGCCTCGTTTCAGCTTGCCCTCAAGGTGAAGAGTGATTGGGGGCAGATCGCCGATCGCTTCCTCGGCAGTCACCGCATAGGGCAGAGAGGGGGGCCCTACGGGTTCCTCAATAAACGTACCGGCGCACAACATGTCGATGTTCTTAAAGGCGACAGCGCGAGTGCCGCTATATCCAGGCGGCAGATCAACGTGTCTGGTCGGCGCCGGAAACGAAGGCGTTATCCCGAGGCTTTCATGGAACGCCAGAAGTATCACGCGGTCGCGCATTTGGGGGACGCCAAATCGGGAGGCGTTTAGGAGCGTGTACCGGGCAATGTAACCCATGTCTGAGAGCGCTTCAGCGATCTCAGCCACTACATTGTGGCCGCCATAGTTCATGATATCCGGCACGTTCTCCATGAGAAGAGCCAGCGGTTTTGTCTCATTCACATAGTGGAGATAGCGGAGATATAGGTTGCCTCGAGCATCAACTTTGAAAGCTTCAGGATGCTGGGCAACGTCGCGTAGCTTGGCTCTGCCAACGCGAGCATAAGCTTGGCACGGCGGCCCTCCCACCAAGACGTCGAAAGCGTCTGGGGCAGCCTCAAGGCCCAGCTCTGCCACCAGTTGCTCGGGCTCAATTGCGGTTATGTCACGCGCCGATGCATGGCGCTCAAACTCCGCAGGCGCAGCATGCCGATGAAAGTTGGTGGCGTGTGAGAGAGCGGCGAGCGGATCGAATTCAATCGCGGCCTCGATCTGGAAGCCAGCTCGCTGGAACCCAAGCGATATGCCTCCGCATCCAGCGAACAGGTCCAAAACCCGCACCGGATTACCGTCTGAAAGTCGCTCCAGCTTTCTGGCGATGGAAGGGTCTGTCATCTGTCGGCTGGCCTGATCCGCGGCGGCCCAAGGAAATCGACCAGCCGCCTTCGCAACACTTCACTATCGACCGCTTCGCATTCCCAGACAACAAGCGCTTCCCAGCCTAGAGCATTGACCGCCAAGAGCACCCGCCCGTCGCGCTCGCGGTTTTTTCGGAACTTTTCTGACCAGAATGCAGCCCGGCTTTTAGGCCGATAGGCTTTGGCGCACCCCTCGTGGCTGTGCCAAAAACAACCATGAACGAAGATGACCTTACGACGCTTGGGGAAGACAAGGTCGGGGGAGCCCGGCAGGCCGCGATCATGCAAACGGTACCTGTAGCCAGCCCGGAACGCGGCGGAGCGAACGATTATCTCTGGCTTCGTATTGCGCGACCTAATGGCGCGCATGTTGGCCGACCGGCGCTCAGGCGATAGGCGATCCATGAACTCCCCTAACTGGTTGAAGCAGGCGAACCAACCGTACCACCAGCTGCAATCAAGCCTCCTTGACGCTGTAGCGTAAGGATGACTGCAACGGCTCAGCCTGTAAGCAAGCCAACATATTGCGGATAGGTGTGATGGGCCTGCCAATGCGTCCCTTTCCGCCCGAGGATCTCGATTTTGAAAGCGTCAACACCCCACCTCCGCACGTGACCACGGCCCCGCCCGCGCCTATCTTCCCGCGCATGACCGACACGCTTGAGACCGCCCCCCTGCCGGACCTGCCGCGGACGCCCACTCAGGATGGGCCGCCGGTGCGGCTCTATCTGGTGGATGGGTCGGGCTATATCTTCCGCGCCTATCACGCCCTGCCGCCGCTGACCCGCAAGAGCGACGGCCTGCCGATCGGGGCGGTGTCGGGCTTCTGCAACATGCTGTGGAAGCTGCTGGTGGAGATGCGGGCCCAGGCCGATGGCCCGACCCACCTGGCGGTGATCTTCGACCATTCGGAGAAGACGTTCCGCAACACCCTCTATGACCAGTACAAGGCCCACCGGCCGCCGCCGCCGGAGGACCTGATCCCGCAGTTTCCCCTGGTGCGGGAGGCGACGCGGGCCTTTGGCGTGCCGAGCCTGGAGCTGCCCGGCTATGAGGCCGACGACCTGATCGCGGCCTATGCCTGCAAGGTGCGCGACGCCGGCGGCGAGGTGACCATCATCTCGTCGGACAAGGACCTGATGCAGCTGGTCGGCGACCGGGTCTCCATGCTCGACACCATGAAGAACCTGAAGATCGGCCGCGAGCAGGTGATCGAGAAGTTCGGGGTGCCGCCGGAAAAGGTGGTGGATGTCCAGGCGCTGTGCGGCGATTCCGTCGACAATGTGCCGGGCGCGCCGGGCATCGGCATCAAGACCGCCGCCCAGCTGATCAACGAATATGGCGACCTCGATACGCTGTTGGCGAGGGCGGGCGAGATCAAGCAGCCCAAGCGGCGCGAGACCCTGATCAATTTCGCCGACCAGATCCGCCTGTCGCGCCAGCTGGTGCAGCTGGACTGCGACACCCCCCTGCCCGCCCCCATCGACGACCTGGCGGTGGCCGAGCCGGAGCCCGCCGTGCTGGCGGCTTTCTTGGAGGAGATGCAGTTCCGCAGTCTGGCCAGGCGGGTGAGCGCGGGCGACGCCGCCCCTAGCCAGCCGGCGCCCGAGCCCCGGGCTGCGCCGGAAGCGCCACCCATCGACGTCAACGGCTATGAATGCGTGCGCGATGTGGCCACGCTGGAGGCCTGGATCGAGAAGGCCCGGGCCATCGGCGTCGTCGCCTTCGACACCGAGACCGATGCGCTGTCCTCGGCCAGCGCCGGCCTGTGCGGCGTGTCCCTGGCCGTCGCGCCCGGTCAGGCCTGCTACATTCCCCTGGCCCATGAGGAGCTGGACGGCCTGGCGCTGGATGCGCCGTCCGACCTGACCCAGATCCCACTGCCCATCGCCATCGAGCTGCTGAAGCCGATGCTGGAGGACCCGGCGGTCCTGAAGATCGCCCAGAACGCCAAGTACGACCTGGCCGTCCTGTCGCGCTACGGCGTGCGCGTGGCGCCGGTCGAGGACACCATGCTGATCTCCTATGTGCTGGAGGCGGGCCTGCATGGGCACGGCATGGACGAGCTGTCGCGCCTGTGGCTGGGCCATGAGCCGATCCCCTTCAAGCAGGTGGCCGGGACCGGCAAGGGGCAGAAGAGCTTCAAGAAGGTCGCCCTGAAGGAGGCCACCTGTTACGCCGCCGAAGACGCCGACGTGACCCTGCGGCTCTATCAGGTGTTGAAGCCCAGGCTCGCACCCGCAGGCCTGTCCACCGTCTATGAGACCCTGGAGCGTCCGCTGGCCGCCGTGCTGGCCGACATGGAGGTGGCCGGCATCGCGGTGGACCCCGAGCACCTGCGCAAGCTGTCCAACGACTTCGCCCTGCGCATGGCCGAGTTCGAGGCCAAGGCCCATGAACTGGCCGGCCGGCCGTTCAACCTGGGCTCGCCCAAGCAGGTCGGCGAAATCCTGTACCAGGAGATGGGGCTGGCGCCGAAGCGGACCACGGCGTCCGGCGCCTCGTCCACCGACGCCTCGGTGCTGGAGGAGCTGGCCCTCCAGGGCCACGAACTGCCCCGGGTTCTGCTGGACTGGCGCCAGCTCTCGAAGTTGAAGGGCACCTATACCGACGCGCTTGTGGCGGCCATCGCGCCGGACACCAGGCGCGTCCACACCTCGTTCGCGCTCGCGGCCACCACGACCGGGCGGTTGTCGTCGTCTGACCCCAACCTGCAGAACATCCCGATCCGCACGGAGGAGGGCCGCAAGATCCGCAAGGCCTTCGTGGCCGAGCCGGGCCATCTGCTGATCAGCGCCGATTACAGCCAGATCGAGCTGCGCATTTTGGCCCATATGGGCGACATTCCGCAGCTTAAACGGGCCTTTTTGGACGGTTTGGACATCCACGCCATGACGGCTTCGGAGATGTTCGGCGTACCCATTGAAGGCATGCCGGCCGAGACGCGCCGCCGCGCCAAGGCGATCAATTTCGGCATCGTCTATGGCATCTCGGCCTTTGGCCTGGCCAACCAGCTGTCGATCCCGCAGGACGAGGCGGGGGCCTATATCCGCACCTATTTCGACCGTTTCCCCGGCATTCGCGACTATATGGACGCCGAAAAGGCCAAGGTGCGGAGCCAAGGCTTCGTCACCACGCTCTTTGGCCGCAAGGTCAACATCCCCGAGGTCGGCGCCAAGGCCGCCGGCATGCGGGCCTTCGCCGACCGCGCCGCCATCAACGCCCCGATCCAGGGCACCGCCGCCGACGTGATCCGCCGGGCCATGATCCGCATGCCGGGCGCGCTGGCGGCCGCGGGGCTTTCCACCCGCATGCTGCTGCAGGTGCACGACGAACTGGTGTTCGAGGCGCCTGAGGCCGAGGCCGAGGCGGCGATCGCCGTGATCAAGCGGGTGATGGAGACCGCGTCCGAACCGGCCGTGGCCTTCTCCGTCCCCCTGGTGGTGGAGGCCCGCGCCGCGGCCAACTGGGACGACGCCCACTAGGTTCAGCCCCCCCGGAACCTTGGCTGTCGCGGGCACGTTTGCGCCCAGCATGGCCACAGCTTCCGAACACGACGCCGAGACCGCCCTCCGCCAGACCCTGCGCTGGCTGGGCGCGGCCCCGCTTGGCGCCCTGGCGCAGCTGGCCTGCCGCTTCGGCTACGGCGCCCGGGGCTTTGTCTATGTCAGCATCGGGTTCATCGCCTTCCTGGCCGCCATCGGGCGGGTTCCCGCCGCCGAGGGGTCGCTGGGCGCCCTGCAGGCCTGGGCGGAGTGGCCTCTGGGCCTCGTGCTGCTGGGCGTCACGGGGCTTGGACTCTACGGTTTCGCCGGCTGGCGGCTTCTACAGTCGCTGTTCGACGCCGAGCGCCAGGGGACCTCGCCCAAGGCGCTGGCCACCCGCGCGGGCCAGGCGATCAGCGGCCTCGTCTATGGGGCGCTGGGCTTTTCGGTGTTCAGCGCCCTGGACCTGCTGGAGGACCTCGGCGAGGCCGATGAGGGCCGCTCCGAGCAGGAGGCCGCCGCCCAGGCCCTGACCATGCCCGGCGGCGAATGGCTGATCGTCGGGGTCGGCGTCTTCATCCTGGCGGCGGGCCTCTCCAACGGGGTCAAGGCGGTCCTCGGCGGTCTCTGCAAGCGGCTGGTCTGCGAGGGGGCCATAGGCCGCTTGGCCGAACCCCTCGGCCGCCTGGGCTACGGCGCCCGCGCGGTGGCCTTTGGGGTCATGGGGGTGATGCTGGTCCAGGCGGGACTGCACGCCAACGCCGCCGAGGCCGCGGGCCTGGCCGAGGCCCTGCAGGCCCTCAAGAACGGTCCCATGGGGAACGGCCTGCTGACCTTGGTGGCCCTGGGCCTGCTGGCCTTCGGCGCCTTCGCCCTGGTGGAGGCCCGCTATCGTCAGATCCCCGCCGGCGAGGTCCTGGACGACTAGACCCCAGAGTGAGAGCGCGTTTCGCTCCGATAACCGGTTCCCACTTATCGGAACGCGCCCTAGGCCGCGGCCCGGCCCACCCGAGCCTGGATGAACTTGTGACCCCCGTCGTCCAGCCGGGCGGCGGTCAGCACGCCGGTGGCGTAGGCGCCAGTGTCCAGGCCCAGCCGGTGCGGGGTCACCTGCGGCTCCTCCATGGGAGTGTGCCCGTGGACGATCACCTTGCCGAAGGGGCCTGAGGCCTGGAGAAACTCCCCGCGAATCCACAACAGGTCCCGTTCGGTCTGGTGGGCCAGGGGCACGCCCGGCCGCACGCCCGCATGGACGAAGGCGTAGTCGCCGACCTCGGTGATCAGGTCGAGGGCGTCATAGAAGGTCCGGTGGGCGCCCGGCAGGGCCTCGCCGAAGGCCGCCCGGGCCACCGCCCAGGCCTCCGGATCGGTGCGGGTGGCCGGGGGCTGGACCCCATAGGAGGCCAGGGTGGCGTTGCCCCCGTGCTCGGCCCAGGTCGACCCGAAGGCCGGCTCGTCGAGGAAGCGCAGCAAGGCCTCCTCGTGATTGCCCTTCAGGGTCCGGACCTCGAAGGCGGGTTCGCTCCGCAGGGCCAGGATCGTCTCCACCACCTGACAGGAGCCCGGCCCCCGGTCCACATAGTCCCCGAGGAAGACCAGGAGCGGCTGGGCGTCCGGCGGTTCGGCGCTCACATCGGTGGCGATCTCACGCAGCAGAGCGACCAGCAGGTCATGGCGGCCATGGATGTCGCCCACCGCATAGACCCGGCGCCCGCCGGTGGAGGGCGGGGCCTTGGGCGTCTTCTTGCCAAACAGGCTTTTGAACAACGGGGGATCCTGGTCTCTCTGCGCGCCCTCACATTGTGGCGGGGCGGGGCCGCTCAATGCAAGGTCGGGCCTAGGTGTAGAACAGCGAGATCATTCCCGACGACACGAGAACCACCAGGACGGTCAGGGCGGCGCCCACCCGGGCATAGTCCCGGAACATGTAGCCCCCCGGAGCCATGACCAGCAGATTGTTCTGGTGGCCGATGGGCGTCAGGAAGTCCGAGGACGCCGCGATCAGCACCGCCAGCAGCAGGGCGTCCGGCGGGAAGTTCAGCTGGATGGCCATGCCGATGGCCACCGGCCCCATGATCACGGCGGTGGCGACATTGTTCAGGAACAGGGACAGCACAATGGTCGCCACCGAAACCGCCACAGCCGCGGCGAACAGGGGCGCGCCCCCCAGGCCGGTTCCCAGCCAGTCGGCGACAATGGCGGCCGCGCCGCTGGTCTGGAAGCTCTGGCCCACCGGGATCATGGCGGCCAGCAGCACGATGGCCGGCCAGTCGATGGACGAATAGATCTCGCCCGAGGGCAGGAAGCGCAGGGCCGCCAGGCCGGCGGCGGCGGCGGCGAAGGTCAACGCCGTGGGCAGGCCGAAGGCGACGGCGGCGATGACGGCGGCGGCGTAGATGCCGAGCGCCAGGGCCGCCCGGCGGGGCTGCACCACCACGGCGGACTTGCGGTCCAGCTCCAGCAGGCGGCCATAACGGAGATAGGCCTCCAGCCGCTCAGCCGGGCCATGCAGCACCAGCTGGTCGCCGGCGCGGATCTCCATGGCCCCCAGGGAGCCCTCGGCGCCGGCGGCGCGGGGACCGGCGGCCACCACCTTCAGCTCCTGGTCGGTTTCGGCCGAGATGATGTCGTAGGGCCGGCGGATCAGGGGCGAGCCGTGGGCCACAGCCACCCGGGAGGTCACTGCGTCGGCGGCTGTCGAACGCTCTACGGCGAGCTTGGCCCCCACCTTGTTGGCCAGCTCCCAGGGGTCCAGGGCGGTGACCACCAGGACCCGGTCGTTGGGGGACAGCCGGTCAAGCTTGTCCAGCTTGATGCGGCGATGACGGCGGACGACCGCCAGAACATGCGCGCCGGCCGCCTTGATCTCGGCGAACAGGGCCTCATGGTCCAGGTCGGCGGTGGTTCCGTCCTCGTCAGCCGCCGGCCGGGGCGGGATCAGCTCGAACACATTGCGGCCCCCGCTGGCGGCCTCTTCCCCCGTCCGTCGGGGGGTCAGCCGCCAGCCGATCAGGCAGAGATAGAGCAGGCCGACACCGGCCACCGTCACCCCCAGGGGGGACATGGCGAAGAAGCCGAAGGGCTCCCCCAACTCCTCCCGACGGATGGAGGACAGGATCAGATTGGCCGGCGTGCCGATCAGTGTGGTCATGCCCCCCAGGATGGTGGCGAAGGCCAAGGGCATGAGGCCGGCGGCGGCTGGCAGGCGGGCCGCGCGACAGACGCTGGCCACCACCGGCATGGTGATCGCCAGGGCGGCGATATTGTTCATGAAGGCCGACAGCACGGCCGCGGCCAGCAGCAGGATGCTGAGCTGCAGGGGAAAGGGCATGCGCAGGGCCGCAAGCTTGGAGGTGGCTGCGGCCGCCACCCCGGTCAGCTCGATGGCCCGGCCAATGATCAGCACCGCGGCGACCACCACCACGGCAGGGTCCGACAGGCCCTGGAGAGCCTGGTCAGGGGTGGTGAGCCCCAGGATCAGACAGGCGCCAAGGGCGCAGACCGCGACAAGATCGTGGCGCACCTTGTCCCAGGCGAACAGGGTCAGGGCGAAGACGAGGACCAGACCGGCCAGAAGCGCGTCGCTCATGGGGCGACCTCGTCCAGGCCTGCGTCGGTGTCCCGGGCGGTGGGCAAGCCCAGGGGCCGCACAGCCGCAAACCACAGGACCGACGGGTCCTGGGGCGAGACGGCTGGGGTCTCGCTTCTGATTTCGATGTCGCGCACGCCCAGGGCCTCCAGCCGATCGGCCACGGCTTGCGCTCGGGCCTCGGCCACACGGACGTCCCGGGGCCTAGGCCCCCGAGGTCCGGGGCTGGCCGACCCAACGACTTCGGCCCCCGAAACGTTCCACCGCGTGAACGCCCAGGCGATCAGCGCCACCCGGCGCTCGGCGCCGGCGTCCAGGGTGCTACGCCCCTCGCCGAAGGCGATCACCGGCAGTTCAAGGAAGGGCGGGGTCAGTTCGAGCTCCACCTCCGGCAGGAAACGCTGCGCCGCCGCTTCCAGCGCGGCGTAGTCGTCCAGGGTGGCCGGGCGGTTCAGCCGGACAGCCGCCTGCAGCCGCCCCGCCGCCATCGCCTGCGTCGCCTCCACCGTTCCGACCCCGGTGAGCATGTCCCGCAGCTTTTGCTCGGGGGTCGTACGCAGGGTGCGTGAGGTGGCCAGGGCGCGATTGGCCAGGGCGCCCCCGCTGGGGTCGGCCCGGGGGAGTCCGTCGGCGGTGAGGATCTGTTCGATCTGGACCTCCGGCTGGCCGCCCAGGGCCTGGGCCACCCGCCGTTCGGCCTGGGCCTGAAAACGGCCGGTGACCACCACCGCGCGGACCTGATCGACCCCGCCGCGGCCCGCACGGACCTGCAGGTCGGTAATGTGCTGATCGCCGCCCTCGAAGACTCCCTGGATGGCGCTTCGCACCCGGGCGGTCTCCCGGGCTTCGACGACGATGTCCCGGAGCGAGACCGCCAGGGGCAGGGACAAGAGCAGCAGGGTCGCCACCAGGGCCAGTTCCTCCCACCGCCGCCGCCGTCGCACGATGGGCTGGAAGCCATAGCGACGGGCGACGGCGAACACCGCCCCCAGTATGGCCACCACATTGGTCAGGAACAGCAGGAAGGCGCCGCCGGCCATGTTCCAGGCGCCGGTGGCCAGGCCATAGCCCACCACCGCCAGGGGCGGCATCAGGGCGGTGGCGATGGCCACGCCGGCCACCACACCGGGGCGCTTGGTGATCAGCACATAGGCGCCGACAAAGCCCGAGAGTATGGCCACCACCAGGTCCAGCAGGGTCGGCCGCGTCCGGGCGAGAATTTCCGGCGTCACGTCCTTCAGGGGCGAGGCCCAGACGATCAGGGCCGAGGCGGCCACAGAGACCGCCGCGCCCAAGGCCAGGGCCACGGCCGCCCGTTCGAAGGCCCGGGCGTCGAGCCTGGCGACCCCCATGCCCATGCCCATGATCGGTCCCATCAGCGGCGAAATGAGCATCGCGCCGATGACCACGGCGGCGGAGGATTGCAGCAGGCCCAGGGCCGCGATGCCGCAGGAACAGAACAGCAGGGCGAAATAGCCGGGGGAAATCCGGGCCCCCTCGGCGATCTCCGCCTCGATCTGCAGGCGATCAGCGTCGGTATGCGGAGCCGCGCCATGGGTGAGGCCACGACGCAGCTGGGCCAGCGCCAGACGGAAACGGGCGCGCAGGCGCAGGGAGGCGGGAGCCGACAGCATCTCCCCCCTTAGCCGATCATGGCTGCGCCTGTCTCCTCAAGGCCGGAGCCTCCGGCCCGCAAGGACTCAGGCCGCCCGGCGGGGCGCCGAGGTGGCCGCCGGGCGACCGATTTCGAAGCGGGCGACACTGTCGGTGAGGAGGCGGGCCTCGCTGGCCAGGGCGTGGCTGGCGGCGGTGGTCTCTTCGACCATGGCCGCGTTCTGCTGGGTCACCCGGTCCATCTCGTTCACGGCGGTGTTGACCTCGTGCAGACCGGTGGCCTGCTCCTGGGCGCCCGCGGCGATCTCGCGGACCAGACCATCGATCTCGGCCACCTGGACGACGATCCGCTGCAGAGCCTCCCCGGTCTGGCCCACCAGGCCGACGCCCTGGGCCACCTGCTGTGACGAAGCGCTGATCAGGGACTTGATCTCCTTGGCGGCGTCCGCCGAGCGCTGGGCGAGCGCCCGCACTTCAGAGGCGACGACGGCGAAGCCACGGCCGGCGTCGCCGGCGCGGGCGGCTTCGACGCCGGCGTTCAAGGCCAGCAGATTGGTCTGGAAGGCGATCTCGTCGATGACGCCGATGATCTGGGTGATCTGATCCGACGACTTCTCGATCTCGCTCATGGCCTGGACGGCGTCGCCGACCACCTGGCCGGCCTTCTGGGCGTCCTGCCGGGAGCGGGCGACCACCTCGGCGGCCTCCTTAGCGCCCTCGGCGGACTTGCGCACCGTGGCGGTGACCTCGTCGAGGGCGGCGGCGGTTTCTTCCAGCCCCGCGGCCTGCTGTTCGGTGCGCCGCGAGAGGTTGTCTGCGGCCTGGCTGATCTCGCCGGCCCCGCCGTGCATATTGGCGGCCGCCTGGGCGATGACGCCCAGCGCGTCCTGCAGCCGTTCGGCGGCGCTGTTGAAGTCACGGCGAAGGGCTTCGTACTGGGGCGTGAAGGCCTGACCGATGCGATAGGTGAGGACGCCCTGGGCGAGCTTGTCCAGGCCCGTCGCCAGGCCTTCCACCACCGCTTTGCGCTCATCCTCCACCGCCCGCTGCAGGTCCAGGCGCTCCTGGGCGGCGACCTGCTCGGCGGCGCGGGACTCTTCCACCGCCAGGGTCGCGCCCTCGGCGGTCTGACGGGCGGCCTCGGCCTCGGCCACGGCGGTGGTGGAGGTGGCGAACATCTGCAGGATGCGCAGAACCGCCCACACCAGCACGGCGGCCTCGACCACCAGGATCACCGCGTGGACCAGGACCCGGCCGATATCGCCGCCGCCGGGGAAGACGGCGGCCGGCAGGACAAGGCTGAGCACCAGGTGATGGACCGCTACGGTTCCGGCGCCGGCCACGATGGCCCGCCAGTCGCAGAAGACGATCAGGGTCGCCAGGGCGGCGAAATAGGCCATGTGCATGTCCACCTGCCAAGGGGCGCCGGCGAAGGCCGCCACCAGCAGGGACACCGCCCCCATCAGGGCCACGCCCACGGTCAGCCGGGCCGCAGCGCCGCCCGCCCGCGACATGACCAGCGAGGCGCAGGCCAGCCCGGCGGCGGCCAGGCTGAGCCCGATCCAGGGGCCGCCATTGAGAAAGGCCGCCAGCCCCACCAGGGGGATGAACAGGCAGATCAGGGCGTTGAGCACCTTCAGGCCGAAGGCCCGCTGATCTTCGAGGGTGAGCGCGCGGGATTGGGTCATGCGGCGGTGTCTCTGGCGGACGACGGCGGGGTCGCCGGGAAAGGGGGATGGACGGACATGGTCAGGGGACCGTCGCGCACGGACCGGCCAGGCCCGGATCGACCACCAGCCACGCGCCCTGGGCGCGCAGGGCCGAGGTCAGGCTTGGAGAGGCGCCGCCAGCCGGGGCGCGCTCGGTCAGGATGATGATGAAGGGTTGAGCGCCGACGCCGGTGACCTCACCGGCCCGGTCAGCGGCCGCGAGCGCCCGGGGGGCCGCCCACCAGGGGGGGAAGACGGCCGCGGCCGCATTGGCCTGACGCGGGGCGGCGCCGAGCACCAGGGCCGCGATCAGGCTCACAATGCATAGGCCGGCGGCCGGCAACCACGTCGCCACGGATCAACTCCCCATTTTGGGGACCAGATGTAGCAAGCACAGGGTTAAGCAGAGCTTAGCACGCCTCGGTGGCGCCAAGTTGTCGCAGGGACTCGACCTGGGCCTGTTGTCGGGGGATACGTATCCACGAGGCGTCTAGTGGAGCGGGGAGTCGTCGCCAGGCGGAACAACCGGCGCCCGCGACGACTCAAGCGATCCGCATGGGACCTTAAAACACAAAGGCGAGAACAGCGCCGACGACAACGACGAGGCCGACAATATAGATGATCGAGTTCATGACATCTCTCCAAGATTGCGTCTGCTGGGAGAACGTCGCGCCGTGGCTAGGGTTCCGCTCGCCCTGAGAGCGGGGCGCCGGAGCCGTCTGGCGATGGGGGAAATCCTGGTGGAGCCGAGCGGAATCGAACCGCTGACCTCCTCATTGCGAACGAGGCGCTCTACCAACTGAGCTACGGCCCCCAGGAAGGCGCGGAGTTAGGCGTGTGGTGGTTTTCTGTCAAGCCGCTCAAGGGGCCGGCGGAAGGCGCCGCCTTGTCAGGGGGGAGGCCCCGCGGCTAGAACCGGGGCTCAAGTCAGATCGGGACGCCCCATGGCCGCCATCCTCCAGTTCATCTTCTTCATCATCGGGGCGATCCTCCAGCTGATGATCTACGCGATCATCATCAATGCGATCCTCTCCTGGCTGGTGGCCTTCGACGTGATCAATCTGCGCAACCAGTTCGTCTACAATATCGCCCGGGCCCTGGAGGCGATCACCGCGCCGGTGATGCGCCCGGTGCAGCGGATAATCCCGCCCCTGGGCGGGGTGGATATCAGCCCGATCATCGTCATCCTGGTGCTGATCGGGGTGAAGGACATCCTGCTGCCGGCGCTCTATCGCGCCCTGGTCACGCCGGTCATCTGAGCCGGCGCCGATGCGCCTGGCCGTTCGGCTGACGCCCAAGGGCGGGCGCGACGCCGCCGACGGCTGGGGCCAGGACGCCGAGGGCCGGGCCTATCTGAAGGTGCGCGTCTCGGCCCCGCCGGTGGACGGCGCCGCCAATGGCGCCCTGATCGCCTTCCTGGCCAAGACGTTCCGGCGACCGCGCTCCAGCCTGAAGATCGTGTCGGGCGAGACCGCACGACTGAAGCTGGTGGAAATCGCCGATCTGGCGGAAGAAGATCTGGCCGCCGCCTTCGGATCGCCACCTTGAGGCGATCCTGATGATCGCCGAAGAGGAAGCCCGATGTTCAAGCCCCTGCGCCTGCTGATCCCGCTGGCCCTCGCCCTGAGCCTCAGCGCCTGCGCCGGGGGCGCCCAGCGGCTGGATGCGGCGGGCGATGTCCACACCCTGCTGACCGCCATCCGCGACGGGGACGAGGCGACCTTTGATCGCCATGTGGACCGCCAGGCCCTGCGCGCCCAGATCGAGGCCCGCATCGCCGTCGAGGCCGGCCGGGCCGGGGGCAATGACGAGATGCGGGCCTTGGGCGCCCTGCTCGGCCCCGCCCTCGCCAAGGCCGCCAGCGAACAACTGGTCCGGCCGCAGGTGTTCCGCGGCGTGGCGGAATACTCTGGCTATGACCCCCGCCAGCCCCTGCCAGGGCGGGTGGCCATAGCCGGCTCCCTGCGCGCCCTGGACAATGGCCGGGTCTGCGCGACCCGGGCCAAGGACGGACCCTGCCTGCTGATCTTCACCCAGACCGACGGGGTCTGGCGACTGTCGGGCTTCGAGGGCGAGATCGACATGCTGCGCCGCTGAGCTAGTCTCGTCCCCTCGGAGCGGGGGAGCGCGACATGGCGGCGGCGGATCTGGAAGGCTTCGAACGGTTCGAGTTCGATGACGGCCGCTGGCGCCGGCCGGTCTATCGCCGGGGCTCTGGTCCGGCGGTCATCGTCATCCACGAGATGCCGGGCCTGCATCCCCTGGTCCTGGCCTTCGCCGAGCGGCTGAGCCAGGCGGGCATGAGCGTCTGGTGCCCGAGCCTGTTCGGGGAGCCCGGCCGACCGGTCAGTCAGGCCTATCTGGCGGCCGAGGCTCTGAAGGCCATCTGCGTGCGGCGGGAATTCCACGTCTGGGCCACCGACAAGTCCAGCCCCATCGTCGACTGGCTGCGCGCGCTGGCCAGGCAAGCCCACGCCGAGTGCGGCGGCAAGGGCGTGGGCGCGGTGGGCATGTGTTTCACCGGCGGCTTTGCGCTGGCCATGATGACCGAGCCGTCTGTGGTGGCGCCGGTGCTGGCCCAACCCTCCCTGCCGCTCGCCGCCGGATCGAAGCGGCGGGCGGCCGCCATCGGGGTCAGCCCGGCGGAGATCGCCTGCGCCAGGGCGCGGTTCGAGACCGAGGACCTGTCGATGATCGGCCTGCGGTTCAAGGGCGACGCCCCGGTGGGCCAGGCGAGGTTCGACCGCTACCGGGCCGAGTTCGGCGAGCGCTTCGAGGCCATCGAGCTGGAGGACGCCGACGCCGCCCCCTCCCCCATCGCTCCGCACTCGACCCTGACCCTGCATCTGGCGCCCGACGGGCCGACCAAGGCCGCCGAGGCCCGGGTGATCGCCTTCTTCCGCCAGCGCACGGGGGCGTGAGCGCCCTGGCGGGTCGCGCGGCCTGGGCCTAGACTTCGGGAGGCGCGGCCACTAGAAGCGCGCCCTTCCCTGCGCCGGGCGTTCGAGCCGCCGGCCAGGCCAGATCCTGCGAGAGCCTCGCCATGAAACGTCGTCCCCCACCCCGCACGCCGGGCGCCCGTCCGGCCCTTCGTGGCCCCAGCCAGCGTCAGCTTCGGGCCGGCGAACTGGTCCGCCACGCCCTGGTGGAGATCATGCGCGAAGAGGATCTGGACGATCCGGCCCTGGCGGGCGACCCCGTCACCATCACCGAGGTCCGGGTCAGCCCCGACCTGCGCCACGCGGTCTGCTTCATCCAGCCCCTGGGCGGCGAGAACGCCACCGAGGTTGTGGCGGCGATGAACCGGGCGTCGAAATTCTTCCGCGGGTGCCTGGGGCGGATGATCGAGCTCAGGGCCACCCCGGAGCTGAAGTTCCTGCATGACGAGACCTTCGACGCCGCCGACCAGATGAGCCGGCTGTTCGATGATCCCAAGGTCCGCCAGGACCTCGACGCCCCCGAAGAGGACTGAGCCCATGGGCCGTCGGCGCAAGGGAGAGGCGGTGTCCGGCTGGATCTGCCTGGACAAGCCCTATGACCTGACCTCCACCCAGGCAGTGGGCAAGGTGCGCAGGATCTTCAACGCCCAGAAGGCCGGTCACGCCGGCACCCTCGACCCTCTGGCCACCGGCGTCCTGCCCCTGGCGCTGGGCGAGGCCACCAAGACGGTGGCCTATATGGTTGAGGCCGATAAGGGCTACCGGTTCACCATCTGCTGGGGCGCCTCGACCACCACCCTCGACAGGGAAGGCGAGATCACCGCCCGCTCCGACGTCCGGCCCACGCCCGACCAGGTCAAGGCCGTGCTGCACGAATTCGAGGGCGAGGTGATGCAGGTCCCGCCCATCTATTCGGCCATCAAGGTGGACGGCGAGCGGGCCTATGACCTGGCCCGGGCCGGGGAAGAGGTCGAGCTGAAGGCCAGACCCGTCATGATCCATGGCCTGGCGGTGGGCGAGGCGCCCGACGCCGACCACATCGAGCTGATCATGGACTGCGGCAAGGGCGCCTATGTGCGCTCGGTTGTCCGGGACCTGGCCCTGCGGCTGGGGGCCGAGGCCCATGTGAGCGCCCTGCGCCGGACCCGGGTCGGCGCCTTCACCGAGGCCCGGGCGATCGGGCTGGATTTACTTGAGGAATTGGGGCATAAGGCCCGCCAGTCGGAGGCATTGCTTCCGGTCGAGACCGCGCTGGACGACATCCCGGCGTTGGCCGTGACCGACGAAGACGCTTTCAGACTTAAGCAGGGACGGTCGATCGTTCTCGTTCCCCGACAGGTCGAAACCTTGAGAGCCGGGCTCGCGCCGGGCGCTCGAACCGTTTCGGCCATGTGTCGTGGCGTGATGGTGGCCCTCTGCGAGATGCGCGCCGGCAAGCTCGAGCCGTCCCGTGTCTTTCATCTCGAATAGAGCGGAGACGCACGATGTCGGTTACCCCGGACCGTAAGGCCGAAATTATCAAGACCCACGCCCGCAGCGAGGGCGACACTGGAAGCGCCGAAGTGCAGGTCGCGATCCTCACTGAGCGGATCGTCAACCTCACCGAGCACTTCAAGACCCACAAGAAGGACAACCATTCGCGCCGGGGCCTGCTCAAGATGGTCTCCCAGCGCCGGTCGCTCCTCGATCACCTGAAGAAGTCCGAAGCTGACCGATATCAGGCGCTCATCGAAGTGCTCGGCCTCCGCCGCTAGGACGTCCCTGCGCCCCCGCGAAAGCGGGGGCGTCGCACTTCAGGGTCCAGCTTCAAGGACCCGCCGCCGTCGTTGCGGCGAACCACCACCGTTCCCCCTCCGAAACAGGCCGGAGGCACTATAGAACGGCGGGGGCCAAGGCCCCCAAGACGCACGCTGAGGGTTGCGACGAAATCCTCATCACGCCTGTTCACCTGGAGAGGATTTCGGAAGTCCGACGCCCTGTCCGCCCCCGCCAGGAATACGCCTGCGGGACCTGAAAGAAGAAAAACTCATGTTCGACATCAAACGTAAGACGATCGAGTGGGGCGGCAAGACGCTGACCCTCGAAACCGGCCGCATGGCCCGGCAGGCTGACGGCGCGGTTCTGGCCACCTATGGCGAGACCGTGGTCCTGGCCACCGCCGTGTTCGCCAAGAGCGCCAAGCCCGGCCAGGACTTCTTCCCCCTGACCGTGAACTACCAGGAAAAGACCTATGCCGCGGGCAAGATCCCCGGCGGCTTCTTCAAGCGTGAAGGCCGGCCCTCGGAAAAGGAGACCCTGGTCTCCCGCCTGATCGACCGCCCGATCCGCCCCCTGTTCGTCAAGGGCTTCAAGAACGAAGTCCAGGTGGTCTGCACCGTCCTGGCCCACGATCTTGAGAACGATCCCGACATGGTCGCCATGGTCGCGGCCTCGGCCGCCCTGGTGATCTCCGGCGCGCCCTTCATGGGTCCGATCGGCGCCGCCCGCGTCGGCTTCATCGATGGGGAATACGTCCTCAACCCGACCCTGGAAGAGCTGAAGACCAGCCAGATGGACCTCGTCGTCGCCGGTACGGCCGATGCGGTGATGATGGTGGAGTCCGAAATCCAGGAACTGACCGAAGAGCAGGTCCTGGGCGGCGTCTCCTTCGCCCACAAGGCCATCCAGCCGGTGATCGAGGCGATCATCGACCTGGCCGAACATTCGGCCAAGGAGCCCTTCGACTTCGCCGCCGACGACACCGACGCGCTCAAGGCGCAGATGAAGACCCTGGTCGGGGCCGACATCGCCGCCGCCTACAAGGTCACGAAGAAGCAGGACCGCCAGGAAGCGCTCAGCCAGGCCAAGCAAAAGGCCGTGGCTTCCATGGCCAAGTCCGAGGCCAATCCCGACGGCGTCGACAGCCAGAAGCTGGGCGGCGTGTTCAAGGAGCTTGAGGCGGACGTGGTCCGCCGCGGCATCCTCGACACCGGCCTGCGCATCGACGGCCGCACCGTCGACAAGGTCCGTCCCATCGTCTCGGAAGTGGGCATCCTGCCCCGGGCCCACGGCTCGGCCCTGTTCACCCGCGGCGAAACCCAGGCCCTGGTGGTCGCCACCCTGGGCACCGGCGACGACGAGCAGTTCATCGACGCCCTGGAAGGCACCTACAAGGAGAAGTTCCTTCTCCACTACAACTTCCCTCCCTTCAGCGTCGGGGAAGCTGGCCGTATGGGTTCGCCCGGCCGTCGTGAAATCGGCCATGGCAAGCTCGCCTGGCGCGCCGTCCGTCCGGTCCTGCCGGCGACGGAAGACTTCCCCTACACCATCCGCCTGGTCTCGGAGATCCTGGAGTCCAATGGCTCCTCCTCCATGGCCACGGTCTGCGGCGCTTCGCTGGCCATGATGGATGCGGGCGTGCCCCTGAAGAAGCCGGTCTCCGGCATCGCCATGGGCCTGATCCTGGAGGCCGACGGCTTCGCCGTGCTCTCCGACATCCTGGGCGACGAAGACCACCTGGGCGACATGGACTTCAAGGTCGCCGGCACCGCTGATGGCATCACCTCGCTGCAGATGGACATCAAGATCGCCGGCATCACCGAGGAGATCATGAAGAAGGCGCTGGAGCAGGCCAAGGCCGGCCGCCAGCACATCCTCGACGAGATGACCAAGGCCATGGACGCGCCGCGCACCGAGCTCGGTGAGTACGCGCCCAAGATCGAAACCATGAAGATCGCGGTCGACAAGATCCGCGAAGTCATCGGTTCGGGCGGCAAGGTGATCCGTGAGATCGTCGCCGAAACCGGCGCCAAGGTGGACATCTCCGACGACGGCACGATCAAGATCGCGGCTTCCGAACAGTCCAAGATCGATGCGGCCCGCGACTGGATCAAGTCCATCGCCTCGGAGCCCGAGCTGAACGCCATCTACACCGGCAAGGTGGTCAAGGTGGTGGACTTCGGGGCCTTCGTGAACTTCTTCGGCGCCAAGGATGGCCTGGTTCATGTGAGCCAGATCTCCAGCGAGCGCGTGGCCAAGGTCTCTGACGTCCTGACCGAAGGCCAGGAAGTGAAGGTCAAGCTCCTGGGCTTCGACGATCGCGGCAAGACCCGCCTGTCCATGAAGGTCGTCGACCAGGTGACCGGCGAAGACCTGTCCAAGAAGGAAGGGGCCGAGGTCGAGGCTTAAGGCCTCACCTCCATCCTGACGACGAACGGGGCGGCCGCAGCGATGCGGCCGCCCTTTTTCGTAGGCCGCACCGCCCTTGCCAGCCATCGGCGGACTGGTAGAAGCCTCATGGGTCTGCAGTTCACCCAGGCGTCACCGCCCCATCCGGGGAGCTAAACCTGCCAAGGCGAAGACGCCCCGCTTGTCCTGACGAGCGCCGGGTCGGAAGTCGGTGACCTCGACGCCCCTTCAAGGGGTTGGCGCCTCATGAGGATGAGTGATGCCCAGAACCGCTATTCCCTACGCCACGCCGGACATCTCGACCCTGGCCAGGTCCCTGCGCGACCAGCTGGCGCGGCTGGGGCCGACGCCTGGCCATGTGGAAATGCTGAACATCCTGGCCCGGGCGGCTGGGGCGAAGAACTTCCAGCACTTCCGCGCCCGTTACGGCGCGCCTGAGGCCCCGCCCGAGCCTGCGGCCGATCTCGCCCGGGTGGAGAAGCTCGCCCGCCAGTTCGACGCCCAGGGGCGGCTCGCCCAGTGGCCGGCCAAGCCCTCCCAGCAGGCGTTGGCGCTTTGGGCCCTGTGGGCCGCCCTGCCGGCCGGGGACACCGTCAGCGAGCCGGTGTTCAACGGGCGGCTGAACGCCCTGCACACCTTCGGGGACCCGGCCATCCTGCGCCGGTCCCTGGTCAGCGCCGGCCTCGTCTCGCGCACCCTGGACTGCCGGGACTATCGGCGGATCGAGCAGCGGCCGCCCCCGGAGGCCCAGGCCCTGATCGGCCGGCTGCGGCGAGGCTGACGGCCTCTCACGGGCCGGTCAGCATCCAGCGCCTTCCGCCGCCCGTCACCCTCACACTCGGCGCTCGGCGCTCGGCGCCTGCTAAAAAAGCGAAAGGCCCGCCGGGGATGGCGGGCCTTCAGGCTTGCGGACCGTGGGGTCGGCTAGGGCAGATCAGCCGCGGAGCTTGCGCAGCAGCAGGTCGAGGTCGCGGGCCAGGCTCGGATCCTCGGCCTTCAGGGCCTCGATACGGCGCACGGCGTGCAGGACGGTGGTGTGGTCGCGGCCGCCGAACCGCCGGCCGATGTCGGGCAGGGAGCGGGTGGTGATCTGCTTGGCGATCCACATGGCCGCCTGGCGGGGGCGCGCCACGGCCCTGGCCCGGCGCTCCGACAGCAGGTCGGCCTGGGTCAGGCCAAAATGCTCGGCGACGGTCTTCTGGATCTGGTCCACCGTCACCTTGCGCTCCGGCGCCGACAGGTGAGGCCTCAGGATGCTCTGAGCCTCGTCCAGACTGAGCTGGGCCAGTTGGGGTCCGATCCGGGCCACAAGGGTGTTCAGGGCCCCTTCCAGCTCGCGGACGCTGTCGCTGAAGCGGTCGGCGAGGAATTGCAGGACCTCAGGCCGGGCGGTGGGTGAAAAACCCCCCTGGCGGGCCAGGATGTCCAGCTTGCGCTCCAATATCCCCTGGCGCAGGTCGCGGTCGGCCGGCTCGATGCCGCAGACCAGGCCCGCCTGGAGGTGCGAGCGCAGGCGGGGCTCCAGATCCGACAACTCGTGCGGCGGGCGATCGGCGGTCATCACCACGCGACGGCCGTCCTGAACCAGGGCGATCAGGGTGTGGAACAGCTCTTCCTGGGTCGAGGCCTTGCCGGCCACGAAGTGGACGTCGTCGATCAGCAGCAGGTCGGCGTCCCGCAGCTCTTCCTTGAAGGCCGCGGTCTGGCGGTCCTGTACCGCCTTGACGAAGGTCTGGGTGAAGCGTTCGGCGGTGAGATAGACCACCTTCTTGTCGGGCGCCGTGCGCAGGGCTTCCCAGCCGAGCGCGTTCAGCAGGTGGGTCTTCCCGAAGCCGTAGGGGCCATGGAAGACCACGGGGTTGAAATGGCCGTCAGCCCAGCAGCCCACCCGGCGGGCGACCGCAAAGGCGAACTCGTTGGCCGGACCCGGCACGAAGGTGTCGAAGGTGAAGCGTTCCTGCAGGCCATGGGTGCGGACGGTGCGGGCCGCGGGGGCCTCGAAGTCGGCAGGGCCCTCATGGACGGTCAGGACCCGGGCGGCCGAACCCGAAGACGCGGCGGCCAGGCTCACCTCGGCCACCAGGGGCTCGGCGGGGGCGGCGCTGTCGAACTCCATCCGGGACTTCAGGTCGAGGGCGCGGCCCTCGGGATCGTTCTGGGCCCAGAGCTCGCCGATGCGGCGCCAGGCGTGGCGGCGGATCCAGTCGCGGGCCACGCCCGTGGCGGCCACCAGGCACACCTCGCTGTCAGATCGCTCACGCAGGGCGGCATGGCCGAGCCAGGAGCCAAAGGTGGCGTCGCCGAGCTCACGTTTCAGGGTCAAGCACGTCTTTGTCCAGACCGCCCCAGCCGGCGTCGCTGTCGTCCTGTCCGCCAATCCTCCAGAAGCCATCTTCGCTACTTCCCCCAACATCCGCCATCATTGGCCGCAACCCCACGCTGCGGCCACGTTCTTCAAGAAACACAGAGGGTTACCCGGAGAGCGCATAGAATCCCGCCCCCGTTCTTTTCATCCGAATTCAGATGGAAAACACGTCTGTGTTGAAGCCCAGAGACTAGTCCTGGACCGGGGGGGGTCAACGGTGATTCTTCGCGCCGTCCGCGGATATTTTCGTTGACTCAACCGCACGCCCTCGCGCCACAAGGGAAATCTCGAAATCAGCCATCCGCAGTGAGAACATTGGTCGCAGGAGTCGCACCACAGCGGACAGGAGACAGAAAAGCCCGCACGCCGATAAGGCGCGCGGGCTCGTTCATTCGTCGAACAAATTCAATCAACTAGGCCGCGCGAAGGCAGCCAGGCTCAAGCTTTAGGCGACGGCCAGCTTTTTCAGCCGGGCGGCCAGGCGCGAGACCTTCCGCGAGGCGGTGTTCTTATGGATCACACCCTTTGTGACCGCCCGCATGACTTCGGACTGGGCCTCGACAAAGGCGGTCTTGGCGACGGCTGCGTCACCAGCGGCGACCGCCTCTTCAAACCGTCGAAGATAGGTCCGTACGCGCGAGCGGCGGGCGGTATTGACTTCGGTGCGACGGGCGATCTTGCGGATCGCCTTCTTGGCGCCGGGCGTGTTGGCCATTCTTCAGCTCTCGAATAGTAGCGCGCCCTAACGCAGGTCCGGGCGGTGAAAATCGGAGGCGCGGATATACGGGATGGCGGGAGGCCGGTCAATGGCGCCTGGACCTTCGGCCGGAATTCACTGCCGTCCCGTGAACCCTCGCCAGGCTGGATGGGCCGACACCAGCTGGGCCATCTGCCCATACCCCGCCGCGCCAGGGTGGGCGCCGTCGCCCGCCTGGGCCTCGGCCAGCCAGACGCCGCTGACAGCCAGGGGACGCAGGACGTCGATATAGGGAACCCTCAGGCGGGCGCAGAGGGCCTTGAAGGCCTCGTTGAGCGCCTCGACCCGCGCCGCCAGCCCGGGCTCCTCCACCGGCGGCGGGCCAACCATCAGCACGGGCGCCAGCCGCGCCCCCTCCGTCAGCATCAAACGGGCATTCTTCAGGCTCTCCGCGGCCGAGAGCCGCGGGGCGCCGCCCTCGGCGTTCGCGTCATTGCAGCCGAAGGAGAAGACGATCCCGCACGGCTCGGCGTCGGTGAGCCTGGCCCCCGCCTCGGTCGACCAGCGGCGGGCGACATCTGCGCTGGTGTCGCGGCGGACGCCGAGATTGTAGAGAGTCACCTCCGCCCGGCCGGCCAGGGCGCGGCCGAGCCAGCCCTGATGGGCCGGGTCGCCGACCCCGGCCACGAAGGAGTCCCCGAAGGCGAGGATCCGCACCTAGCGGCCCTTGAAGCTGGGCTTTCGCTTTTCGACGAAGGCGGCCATGCCCTCCTTCTGGTCCTCGAAGGCGAAGAGGGAGTGGAACAGCCGCCGCTCCACCGCCACACCGGCGCTCAGCGTGGTCTCATAGGCGGTCTCCACCAGCTCCTTGTTCATCATCACCGCCACCGGCGACTGGGCGGCGATCTTGGCGCCGGCCGCCAGAGCCTCCTCCACCAGGGCGTCGGCCGGCACAACGCGCGAGACCAGGCCCGCCCGCTCGGCCTCGGCGGCGTCCATCATCCGCCCGGTCAGGATCATCTCCATGGCCTTGGACTTGCCCACGAACCGCGTCAGGCGCTGGGTGCCGCCAATGCCCGGCATGACGCCGAGATTGATCTCCGGCTGGCCGAACTTCGCCGTATCGGCGGCCAGGATGAAGTCGCACATCATGGCCAGCTCGCAGCCGCCTCCCAGGGCGAAACCCGCGACGGCGGCGATGATCGGCTTGCGGCAGGCCTCGATCCGCCGGGCGCTGCGGGCGAAGGTGTCGGCGACGAACATGTCCGCATAGGACTTGTCGGCCATTTCCTTGATGTCGGCGCCGGCGGCGAAGGCGCGCGCCGAACCCGTCAGGATGATGCAGCCGATCTCGGGGTCGGCCTCGGCCACGTCGAGGGCGGCCTCAAGTTCGGCCAGCAGCCTGGCGTTCAGAGCGTTCAACGCCTCTGGCCGGTTCAGGCGGATCAGGATGACGGGGCCGTGGGCCTCGATGAGCAGGGTCTCGTAGCTGGGCGCGGACATGGCGGCTCCTGTGGAAGACACGTCCCTGCCGCTTAAGGCCCCTCGACCTCGTAGCCAAGGGCGCGCAGGCGCTGCGGCAGGCCCTCGGCGCCCAGCAGGTGGCCGGCCCCGACCACCACCACCGTGCGGCCCGAGCCGTCCAGGCGCGTCTGGAGCTGTTCGAGCCAGGCGGCGTTGCGTTCGACGATCAGCCGCCGATAGAGGCCTGGCGCCGCCGCTTCCAGGGGCGCAAGGGCCTCGGCCTCCAGGGTCGCCAGGTCGCCCGCCATCCAGGCCGCCACCAGCCGGTCGAAGGCCTCGAGGTCTTCCTCCATGGTCTGCAGACTATGGGCGAGGCTGGCCAGCTGTTCCTCCAGGGAGACGCCGTCAAAAGCCGAGAGTTGCGCCTCGACGGTTTCCAGGGCCTGGCGCGTCACCGCCGGCGGGGCCGTGGCGCTGACCTGTTGTTCGACCCCGTGGGCGATGTCGGCCCCCTGGCTTCCCAGCATGGCGGTGACCAGCAGCACTTCGGCGAACCAGGGCTTCAGCTGGTCCAGCAGGGTGGGGGGCAGGCTGTAGCGCACGGCCATGCGGCCCAGGCGCAGGCGGCTGTCTTCGGGCAGGCGCTCATAGAGGCCCCGCCCCGGCGGCAGGACCCCCAGCCGCAGGGCCAGACGTGCGGCCTCCTGCTCGGTGGCGGGATCCACCGGCAGCTCGAACCACAGGTCGTCGGCCTGGGCCAGCGCCGCGTCCAGGGCGGCGGGCCGCCAGTCGAGCCCGGGCGGCAGCAGGTGGATGGAGCCGAACAGGAGCATCTCGGAGTCGTCATCGCGCACGATCCACACCGCCGGCTGCGCCTGGGCGGGCGGGGGCGCGCAGGCGCCCGCCAGGGCCAGGAGGATGAGGGCGAACAGGCCTCTCAGATGTCGCATCGCGTTCACCTCTGGCAGGCGGGACAGAAGAAGGTGGAACGGCCGGCCTGGACCTGGCGCTGGATGGTCCCGTTGCAGCCCGTATTGCGGCAGGGCTCACCCTCCCGCCCGTAGGCGCGGAAACTGTGCTGAAAATAACCCAGGGCCCCATCGGCGGCGGCGTAGTCGCGCAAGGTGGAGCCGCCCGCCGCGATAGCCGCGGTCAGCACCTGGCGAATGGCCTCGACCAGGACGGTCAGCCGTCGCTTGCTGATCTTGCCTGCCGGGCCGAAGGGGGAGATGCGGGCCATGTGCAGGGCCTCGCACACATAGATGTTGCCGAGCCCCGCAACGATCCTCTGGTCCAGCAGCAGGGTCTTGGGCCCCTGCTTGCGGCCTTCGAAGGCGCGGGCGAGGCGGCCGGCGTCGAAATCGTCGGACAGGGGCTCTGGTCCCATGCCAGCGAACCAGGGATGGCTGGCCAGATCCTGGGTGGGGATCAGGCCCATATAGCCGAACCGCCTTGGGTCGTAATAGGTCACCCGGCCGCCCGCCTCGGTCTCGAAGACCACATGGGCGTGCTTGGGATCGGGATCGGCGGCATAGACGAACTGGCCTGGCCGGATCGTCCCCTCGGGCCGGGCGATCTCGAAGCGGCCGCTCATGCCCAGATGCATGACCAGGGTGTCGCCCCGGTCGGTGGGGGCCAGCACATATTTCGCCCGCCGGGACAGGGCCTCGATACGCGCCCCAGCCAGCCGCTGGACGAAGCCCTCGGGGAAGGGGAAGCGCAGGTCCGGGCGCCTGGCCTCCACGCGGGTCAGGCGCTGGCCGTCCAGGACGGGCGCCAGGCCGCGCCGCACGGTCTCGACCTCGGGAAGTTCAGGCATGCCGCCTCGATTGGCAGAGGCTGCGCGCATGATCAACTTCAACCGCGCCGGCGGCCTTGCGCTGGCGCGGGCGGCTCAGGGAGGTTATGAGGCGAGCCATGACCGGACCTGCCGCCACCTTCGGCTTTCGCGACGTTGCGGCCGACGAGAAGCCGCGCCTGGTGCGCGGGGTCTTCGACCGCGTCGCCCGCCGCTATGACCTGATGAACGACCTGATGAGCGGTGGCGTCCACCGCCTCTGGAAGGACGCCGTCGCCGCCCGACTGAACCCCCAGCCGGGGGAGGTGATCATCGACTGCGCCGGCGGCACCGGCGACATGGCCCGGCGCTTCGCGAAGATGGCCAGGCGCGCCCAGGAGCGACGGGGCGGCCCTGACGCCACCATCCTGCTGATGGACTACAACGCCGAGATGATCACGGCGGGCCGGGAAAAGGGCTCCGAGCCGGAGATCTGCTGGAACGTGGGCGATGCTCAAGCCCTGCCGCTGCCGGACGCCTGCGCCGACGCCTATGTGATCTCGTTCGGCATCCGCAACGTCACCGACATTCCCGCCGCCCTGCGCGAGGCCAGGCGGGTGCTGAAGCCCGGCGGCCGGTTCCTGTGTCTGGAGTTCTCCAAGCCGGTCACCGAACCTCTGCAGAAGGCCTATGACGCCTATTCCTTCAAGGTCATCCCCGCCGTGGGCGAGCTGGTGGCCAAGGACCGGGACTCCTACCAGTACCTGGTGGAGAGCATCCGCCGCTTCCCCGACCAGCAAAGCTTCGCCCAGATGATGCGCGAGGCCGGCTTCTCTCGGGTGAGCTACACCAACTTCACCGCCGGGGTGGCGGCCCTTCACCAGGGCTGGGCCATCTGACATGGCGCGACCCGCCGCCTATGGCCGGCTCTTGGCCGCCGCCTGGACCCTGGCCCGTCACGACGCCCTGCTGCCTGCCGAGCTCGAGACCCTCTATCCGCCGCCGATCCGGGACTTGGGACGGACCTTGCGTCTCCTGGCCGGAAAGCAGGCGCGGATCGGCCGCCCCGGGGAGCGGCTCGCCCGGGCCCTGGTGCAGCTGGGGCCGGTGGCCATCAAGGTGGGGCAGCTCATGTCCACCCGGGCCGACATCTTCGGCGCCCCATTCGCTGAAGACCTGTCTCGGCTGAAGGACCGGCTGCCGCCCTTCCCCGCCGAGATCGCCCGGGCCCAGGTGGAGGCCGCCCTGGGCGCGCCCCTGGAGACCCTGTTCACCGAGTTCGGCGAGGCGGTGGCGGCGGCGTCGCTGGCCCAGGCCCATGACGCGCGCCTGCGGGACGGCCGTCGGGTGGCGGTCAAGGTGCTGCGGCCCCATATCGCCGTGCGGGTGGCCCAGGACTCCGCAGCGCTGGCCCAGGCCGCCCGTCTGGTGGACCGATATGTGCCGGCCGCCCGCCGGCTGGAACCCCGGGCCTTCGCCCAGACCGTGATCCGCGCCACCGAGCTGGAGCTTGATCTTCGCCTGGAGGCGGCCGGCTGCGACGAGCTGGGCGAGGTGATGGCCCGGGATGGCTACATGTCCGCCCCGCCCGTGATCTGGGAAGGGGTCGGCAAACAGGTCCTGACCCTGGAATGGGCGCCCGGCGCCCCCCTGTCTGATCCCGCCGCCCTCGAGCTGGCCGGCCTCGACCGGCCCCAGCTGGCGATCAACCTGCTGCGCGCCTTCCTGTCCCAGGCCCTCGACCATGGGGTGTTCCACGCCGACCTGCATGAGGGGAACCTGTTCGTCGAGGCGCCGGCCAAGATCACGGCGGTGGACTACGGCATTGTCGGCCGCCTCGGCCCCGACGAGCGCCGCTACCTGGCCGAGATCCTCTGGGGCTTTCTCGATCGGGACTATCTGCGCGTGGCCGATGTGCATTTCCGCGCCGGCTATGTTCCCGCCCACCACGACCGGGCGGCCTTCGCCCAGGCCCTGCGGGCGGTGGGCGAGCCGGTGTTTGGCCGCTCAGCCAGTCAGGTCTCCATGAGCCGGGTGCTGATCCAGCTCTTCGAGATCACCGCCCTGTTCGACATGCGCCTGCGCCCCGAACTGGTGCTGTTGCAGAAGACCATGATGACGGTGGAGGGCGTGGCCCGCCGCATCGATCCCGACCACGACATCTGGGCCGCCGCCGACCCCGTCGTGCGCCGCTGGATCGCTCGGGAGCTGGCGCCCCCGGCCCAGGCCAAGCGGCTGGTTCAGGAGAGCCTGGATATCCTGCAGGGCCTCAAGCGCCGGCTGCAGGACCCCGAGCCGTCCGTAGCCGTGATGACGGCGCCGGAGCGGGACTCAGGCTGGCTCTGGTTCTTTCTCGGCGCCCTGACCGCGGGCGGCGCCTTCCTGCTCGGCGCCCTGGCCTGAGGCTCTGAACTTTAAGTCTTGAGCGCGTTTCGTCCCGATAACCGGTTCCCACTGATCGGAACGCGCGCCCGGTCCTCAGTCGTCGCCCCGCCCAGCCTCGCGAGCCTTCTGCTCTCGCCAATAGGCGGCCCCATTGTCGGGCTTGAACATGGTCCGCGGCGCGCCGGCCGCCGTCGCCACGGCGAAGATGTTGCCGGTGGGGTCATAAATCAGGGTGTCCCCATTGCCCCGCTTGATCGTCTCGGCCCCGGCGGGCGGATTGTTGACGAAGGCGTGGGCCTTGCGGACGAAGTCGTTCAGGTCCGTGGCCCCGAAGGCCTCGCCATTGCGAGCAAAGGCGCGCTCGGCGTTTTCCTGGGCGGAATAGCGTTGGGTCTCCGACCACAGGGGCCGGCCGTCCACCTTGGGGACCGGCGCCCGGGCCGTGTTGCTGGACGTGGCCGGCGCCGTGGCCGCCGCATCCTGGGCCACCTCGCCAGCGCTGGGCGCCGGCGCCACCGCCGAAGGCCCGTTGTCACAGGCGCCAAGAACGAAAAGACTGACGGACGCCGCGAGCGCCCCCACTGACCGCATCATCACCGTGTTTCTCCCCACAGCTCAGCCTCAGGCTGTAATAGAACGAACAAAGAACAGATGCGCGGGTTTGTCCAGAGCCCAGTTGCGGCTATAGCGTTGCCCGTGTGCGAAAGGGCCTCTGACCTTGGCGGATAAGCGAGTTCTCCTCATCGTGGGCGGCGGCGTGGCCGCCTATAAGGCCCTGGAGCTGACCCGCCTGTTGCGCAAGGCCGGGGTCGGCGTGCGGCCGATCCTCACCCCCGCTGGCGCCCAGTTTGTCACGCCCCTGTCCCTGGCGGCTCTGGCCGAGGACAAGGTCTATTCCGAGCTCTTCTCCCTGACCGACGAAGCCGAGATGGGCCATATCCAGCTGTCCCGCTCGGCCGACCTGGTGGTCGTGGTCCCTTCCACCGCCGATCTGATGGCCAAGGCCGCCCATGGCCTGGCGGGCGACCTGGCCTCGACCACCCTGCTGGCCACCGACAAGCCGGTGCTGATGGCCCCGGCCATGAATGTGCGCATGTGGGAACACCCCGCCACAAAGCGGAACCTGGCGACCCTGAAGGCTGACGGCGTCGCCTTTGTCGGCCCCGATGAAGGCGCCATGGCCTGTGGCGAATATGGTCCTGGCCGGATGGCCGAGCCCGCGGTCATCTTCGAGGCGATCATGGGGATGCTGCGCGGAACGACGCCTCGCCCCCTGGCCGGCCGCCGCGCCATCGTCACCGCCGGTCCCACCGCCGAGCCCATCGACCCCGTGCGCTATCTGACCAACCGCTCCAGCGGCAAGCAGGGCTATGCGATCGCAGAGGCCCTGGCGGCCCTGGGCTGCGAGGTCACCCTGGTCTCAGGTCCCACGGCCCTGGCCGCGCCGGCCGGGGTCACCCGGGTGCAGGTGGAGACGGCCCGCGACATGCTGGCCGCCTGCCAGGCCGCCCTGCCCGCCGACCTCGCCGTCTGCGTCGCCGCCGTCGCCGACTGGCGCCCGGCGGATGAGGGCGCGGTGAAGATCAAGAAGACCGGAGACGCCCCGCCCGCCCTGCGGCTGGTGGAGAACCCCGACATCCTGGCGACCCTTTCGGCGCCAGGCCCGGCCCGGCCCCGGCTGGTGGTCGGCTTCGCCGCCGAGACCAATGATGTGGAGGCCTACGCCCAGGCCAAGCTGGCCCGGAAGGGCTGCGACTGGATCGTGGCCAATGATGTCAGCGTCGACGGCGTCATGGGCGGCGACGACAACACCGTCTCCATCGTCAGCGCCACGGGCGTCGAGCGCTGGGACAAGACGGCCAAATCCGAGGTGGCGACCAGGCTCGCCCAGCGCATGGCGGAGGCCCTGGCATGACCCCGAAGATCAAGATCATCCGCCTGCCCCACAACACCGACCTGCCCCTGCCAGCCTATGAGACCGCGCTGGCCGCCGGCATGGACCTGCGCGCCGCCGTACCCGAGGACGCGCCCGTCGTGCTGCGCCCCATGGAGCGGGCCATGGTCCCCACCGGCCTGGCCATGGCCCTCCCGCCCGGCTTCGAGGGCCAGGTGCGCCCGCGCTCAGGGCTGGCGGCCAAGTTTGGCGTCACCTGCCTCAATTCGCCCGGCACGGTGGACGCCGACTATCGGGGCGAGATGAAGGTGATCCTGGTGAACCTCGGCGAGGAGGACTTCATCATCCGCCGGGGCGACCGCATCGCCCAACTGGTGATCGCCCCCGTGATCCAGGCCGCCTGGGACGAGACCGACGCGCTGGACGAAACCGCCCGCGGCGCCGGCGGCTTCGGCTCCACCGGCGCGAGCTGAAGTCTCAGTCGTACCAGGCCCGGCCGGCCCGCTCGATCAGGGCGAAGGCGCCCGCAGGCCCCCAGCTTCCGGCGGCATAGGGCTTGGGCGCCATGCCGGCTTCGGCCCAGGCCTCGGCCACGCCGTCCACCCAGCGCCAGGCCTGCTCCACCTCGTCGCGGCGGACGAACAGCGCGCTGTTGCCCAGGATCACGTCTAGGATCAGGCGCTCATAGGCGATCCGCCGTCGCGCATTGGGCCCCGAATAGGCCCGCAGCAGGGACAGAGACAGCGGCAGGGACTGCAGCCGCATGCCGCCCTGGGAAATGCCCGGGGCCTTGTTCATCAGCAGGAGTTCGATGTCCTCGTCCGGCTGCAGGTCGATCACCAGCCGGTTGGCCACCAGGTCGCCCTCGGCCTGGCCGCCGAAGATCGAGTGGGGCACGCCCTTGAACTGGATGGCGATCTGGGTCCGCCGCTCAGGCAGGCGCTTGCCGGTGCGCAGGAAGAACGGCACCCCAGCCCAGCGCCAGTTATCGATGTCCACCCTCAGGGCGACGAAGGTCTCCGTCGCGCTCTCCTGGCCGCGCTCGTCTTCGTAGGCGGCGGCTGACTGGCCCTGGGCGACGCCGGCGACATACTGACCCCGCACGCTGGTCTGGGCCACGTCCTGGCGGGTGAAGGGGCGCAGGGAACGCAGCACCTTGACCTTCTCGTTGCGCAGGGACTCGGCCTCCATGTCCGAGGGCGGCTCCATGGCCACCAGACAGAGCAGCTGCAGCACATGGTTCTGCACCATGTCGCGCAGGGCGCCGTGCTCGTCATAATAGGGCCAGCGGTCGCCCACGCCTTCGGTCTCGGCCACGGTGATCTGCACGTGGTCGATGGTCAGGTTGTTCCACAGGGGCTCGAACAGGGTGTTGGCGAACCGCAGGGCGATCAGGTTCTGCACCGTCTCCTTGCCCAGATAGTGGTCGATGCGGAAGACCTGCTCCTCCTCGAACACCTGGGCCAAGGCCCCATTGATCCCCCGGGAGCTCTCCAGGTCGTGGCCGATGGGCTTTTCCAGCACGATCCGACTCTGCGGCGTGATCAGGCCGGCGCCGGCCAGGGCCTCGCAGACCCCCACATAGAGGCTGGGCGACAGGGCCAGGTAGAAGATCGGCGCCTTGGCCTCACCCAGGGCCTCGGCGATGACGGCCAGGCGATCAGCCTTGGTGGCGTCCACCGCCCGATAGTCCAGCCGCCCCGCGAAGCGCGCCCAGACCGCGTCGTCCAGGGCCTGAGGGCTGGCCCGCTCGGTCACCGCGCCGCGCACCATGGTCTCGAAGTCGTCCCGGCTGATCTCGGCCCGGGCGGCGGCCACGATCCTGAACCCGTCGGGCAGGAAGCCGTCGGCGTCGAGAAAGTAGAGGGAGGGGAACAGCATCCTCAGGGCGAGGTCCCCGGCGCCTCCGAACAGGACGATCGCATCGGCTTGAGGCGCCTTGGGCATGGAAACACCTTCCTGGGCTGGAAATCGGTCGGGGGCGGTGGAGATCAGCGCCACTTAGCCTTAACTCCATTTAGGCAACGTCAAGGCCATGGCCCGGTTCGCCGCGAACCGCCAAGACGTCTGAAAAAGGAGCCAACACCGCCGGGGAGCGTTCTGCGCCCAAGGGGGCGGATTCCACAACATGACGATGATCGAACAGACACTTGCGGCGCAGGCGCCGCCGGCCCTGGACCTGGGCCGATCCGCCTTGTTTCTGGACCTCGACGGCACCCTGGCCCCCATTGTGGCGCGGCCCCAGGATGTCGGCCCTGAGCCCCGCCGCACCGCCATCCTGGAAGAGCTGGTCCGCCGCATGGAGGGCCGGGTGGCGATCCTGTCGGGCCGCACCCTGGCCGAGATCGATCACATTCTCGATGGCGCCATCCGTCCCGTGGCCGCCGTCCATGGCCTGGATCGCCGCGAGCCCGACGGCGCCCACAGCCCGCCCGAGCCCCATCCCGATCTTCCGGAGGTGGCCGACGCCTTTCATGCGCTGGCCGCCGCCGCCCCAGGCCTGCTGGTGGAAACCAAGGGGCTCAGCGTCGCCCTGCACTATCGCCAGGCCCCTGACCAGGAGGCGGTCGTCCGCGCCCTGGCCGGAGACTGGGCCGCCCGCACGGGGCTGAAGATGCAGCCCGGACACATGGTGGTCGAGCTGCGCACCCCTGGCCCGGACAAGGGGGATTCACTGGTCACCTTCATGGAGGCCCCGCCCTTCCGCGGGGCGATCCCGGTCTTTGTGGGCGACGATCAGACTGACGAACCGGCCTTCGCTGCGGCCCGCCGACTGGGCGGCGCCGGCGTGCTCGTGGGGCAGATACGGAACAGTGCGGCGACCCATCGGTTGGAAGATGTGAATGCTGTGCTGGACTGGCTGGAGGCCGCCCTATGAGTCGTCTGATCGTCGTTTCCAACCGGGTTAATCCGCCGGGCGGCAAGGGCGAGGAAAGTGTCGGCGGCCTGGCCATGGCCCTGGCGGCGGCTCTGCGGGAATATTCCGGCATCTGGTTTGGCTGGAGCGGGCGGACCACGCCCCTGTTCACCGGTCAGCTGGCCATGCGCCGGATCGAAGGCGTCACCGTGGCCACCGTCGATCTCGAGGAGAGCGACTACGAGGAATATTACAACGGCTACGCCAACAAGACCCTGTGGCCGCTGTTCCACTACCGGGTGGATCTGACCGCCTATGACCGCACCTTCGACGAGGGCTATCAGCGGGTGAACCGCCGCTTCGCCGAGACCCTGCGGCCGCTGATCGAGCCGGACGACCTGATCTGGGTCCACGACTACCACCTGATCCCCATGGCCCGGGAGCTGCGGCGGCTGGGGGTGAAGAACAGGATCGGCTTCTTCCTGCATATCCCCTGGCCCGCCCACCAGCTGATGGTCACCCTGCCCAGCCACAAGGCCCTGGTGGAAGCCCTGTTCGATTATGACCTGGTCGGCTTCCAGACCCCGGAATATGTCACCGCGTTTGAGGAATATGTCCTGGCCGAGGCCGGCGGCGAGGTCCTGGCGCCTGACCGGCTGAAGGCCTTTGGCCGCACGGTGCAGACCGGCGCCTTCCCCATCGGGGTGGATGCGACAGACTTCGCCGAGATGGTCGCCTCGGACCGCGCCCGACTGACCCATGACCGGATGGCCGCCCATACGGTGTTTCGCAAGTTGATCGTCGGCGTCGACCGGCTGGACTATTCCAAGGGGCTGGAGGAGCGCTTCCTCGGCTTCGAGCGGTTCCTGGCCGACAATCCGGACCTGCGCCGGGAGGTGCTGATGGTGCAGGTGGCCCCGGTGAGCCGTGAGTCGGTGAACTCCTATCAGGAGATCCGCGGCCGCCTGGACGCCCTGTCGGGCCGCATCAATGGGGAGCATGCCGACCTGGACTGGAACCCCCTGCGGTGCGTCAACCGCAACTTCCGCCGTGACGATCTGGCGGGGCTCTATCGGGCGGCCAAGGTGGGGCTGGTCACCCCCCTGCGGGACGGGATGAACCTGGTGGCCAAGGAATATGTCGCCGCCCAGGACCCGGCCGATCCTGGGGTGCTGATCCTGTCGCGGTTCGCCGGCGCGGCCAACCAGCTGCCTGCGGCCCTGATCGTCAATCCCAACAGCCCCGAAGAGATTTCCGAGGCGCTGAAGCGCGCCCTGACCATGCCGCGGGCGGAGCGAATCGAGCGTTGGCGCGCTTTGTTCGACAATGTTCAGGGCGAGGATGTCGGCGCCTGGCGAGACGCCTATGTCCGCGCCCTGGCCGGCGAGGACGCGGTCCAGGAGGCGGCCCTGGCGAGCTGACGGGAGGATGAGCGGTGGCGGAGAAACTGGCGCGCTACCAGGAGATGCGCGACTTCGCCAAGACGGCAGAGCCGTCCGGCGCAGATGGCGTGACCCCCTCAAAACGGCTGCGCTTTGTCATTCAGAAACACGCCGCCACCCGTCTGCACTACGACTTTCGCCTGGAGCTGGACGGGGTGTTCAAGTCCTGGGCGGTGACGCGGGGGCCGTCCCGCGATCCCGCCGACAAGCGCCTGGCCGTGGCCACCGAGGACCACCCCTTAGGCTATGGCGACTTCGAAGGGACCATTCCCAAGGGGGAGTATGGCGGGGGCTCGGTCATGCTGTGGGACCGGGGCTATTGGGCGCCGGAGCCGGGTTTTGATCCCGAAGAGGCCCTGAAAAAAGGCGAGCTGAAATTCGTGCTGGAGGGCGAACGGCTGCATGGTGGCTGGGTGCTGGTGCGGATGAAGCGCGACCGCACCGGCGGCAAGCGGGAGAACTGGCTGCTGATCAAGCATCGGGACGCGGCCGCCGTCGAGGGCGACGACCTGCTGGAGACGACCGACACCTCGGTCGCCTCGGGCCGGGCCATGGACGCCATCACAGCCGGCGCCGGTAAGGGTCCCAAGCCCTTCATGCGCGGCAAGGCCAAGGCCGTCGCAGCGGCCGACGATGTCTGGGAGACCCGGCCCAAGGGTGCGGTTGCGAAGCCGGCCAAGACTCCGGCGAAGGCGAAGGCGAAGGCCCAGACGCAGGCGAAAACCGCCGCCCTGCCGGGCTTCATCGAGCCCCAGCTCTGCAAGTCGGTGGACCGGCCGCCGAAGGGGGCGGGATGGGCCCATGAGATCAAGTTCGACGGCTACCGCCTGCAGCTGAGGGTCAAGGACGGCAAGGCCGCCTTGAAGACCCGCAAGGGCCTGGACTGGACCGGGAAGTTCCAGGCCATCGCCGACCATGCGAGCCCCCTGCCCGACGGGATCTATGACGGAGAGGCCGTGGCCCTGGACGACACCGGCGCTCCGGACTTCCCCGCCCTGCAGGCCGCCCTGGCCGACGGCGAGAGCGAGGACCTGATCTTCTTCGCCTTCGACGCCATCTTTCTGGAGGGGGAAGATCTGCGCGACCTGCCCCTGCGGGAGCGCAAGTCCAGGCTCAAGGCTGTGCTGGACCGCCACGCCAAGGCCCTGGCCGGGCAGATCCGCTATGTGGAGCACTTCGAGACCGCCGGCGACGCCGTGCTGCAGTCGGCCTGCCGCCTGTCCCTGGAGGGGGTGATCTCCAAGCGCATGGATGGCCCCTATCGCTCGGGCCGCAGCCAGGACTGGACCAAGTCCAAGTGCCGGGCGGGCCATGAGGTGGTGATCGGCGGCTGGACCGGGGCCAAGGGTCAGCTGCGCTCCCTGCTGGTGGGGGTCCATCGCGGCGACCACCTGGTCTATGTGGGCCGGGTGGGCACCGGCTTTGGCGCCGCGGTGGTGGGGCGTGTCCTGCCGAAGCTTGAGGCCCAGGCCGCCGACAGGAGCCCGTTCAGCGGGCCCGGCGCCCCGCGCAAGGTGGGCGACATCAACTGGGCGCACCCGGAGCTGGTGGCCGAGATCGAGTTCGCCGGCTGGACCGGCGAGGGCATGGTCCGCCAGGGCTCATTCAAGGGCCTACGCGCCGACAAGCCCGCCGCCGAGGTGGAGGCCGAAAAGCCCGCCCCGGTGGAAGAGGTTGAACTCGCCCAGCCCAATCCCGCCGCCGCCAAGCCCGCCGGCAAGGGGCGCCCCGCCGGCGCCGTGGTGATCATGGGGGTGACCCTCTCAAGCCCCGACAAGGCGCTGTGGCCCTGGTCGGCCGACACCGACGCCCCGGTGACCAAGGCTGATCTCGCGCGCTATTTCGAGGCCGTCGGTCCCTGGATGATCGATCACATCCGCGGCCGGCCCTGCTCGGTGATCCGCGCGCCCGACGGTATCGGCGGCCAGACCTTTTTCCAGCGCCATGCGGGCAAGGGCGCTTCGCACCTGATCGAGCAGGTGGATGTGGCCGGCGACAAGCAGCCC
>NZ_JAUSBZ010000047.1 GCF_030651755.1 Phenylobacterium sp.
TTCAGATGGTTTGGATCATCGGGTGATACTAGTAGATGAACATTGACCCATGACCCTGCGGCTGTGCCCAAGCCCAATCGCATTTCGATATTGGGAAACAGCGTCCTGCAGTGGGGTAGGCGCCCGTCCTCCTCCTTCGACTTCCTCAGACGCTCGTAGGTGTCGGTATTGTAGTAATCCGTGAGGCCAATGACTTCGAGCGCCGGGGTGACGGCCTCCAATTTGGCCAAGTAGTTTTCCCACGCATCCGGACCCAAGAATTGGTCGTTGAGCTGTGTACCAGGAGCGTGGACATGGGGGTCCCACCGTCGCCAAACCGATCCAATTGCCGTTTGCTCCCTCATAGCGTTCGCCCCCTAATTTCCCGCTATTGTTGCCGCCCTCTCGATAAACTCAAGTAAAACTAACCCTCTATCTCCAATCTTTGCGACCTATGAGATCGCATGATGGCTTGGTATTCGGCCGAGGGTTCCTGTTTGAGGGGCCCAGCGGGCAACCACAGCTACTTTTCGAGAACTAACTTAGGGGGCTGGAGCCAACGTGGCCCCCTTCTTCGCATCCAACATTACCGGAAAGCAGACCATCCGAGTGTCCGCGACGAGCCCAACTCGGTGATCGGCCGCACGCTTGAGGCTCCTGCCCGACAGCGGACTCTCCGAAGGACGGCAATGAGCCCAGCTCAGACCCCAGCCTCCGCCATCACCGCGGCGAACCGCCCATCAAAGTCCCGGGCGATATCGGCGAGCGTCACCTCGCCGAACCTGGCGATGACCAGGGCTTCAGCGGCGGCCAGGGTGTCGGCGACCGCGGCGTTGACGGCCTGCTCCACCAGGCAGCGGGGGTCATCGTCGGCCAGGCCGATGGCGAACAGGCGCGGGTCGCCCAGGGCCCGGTAGATGTCCAGCAGGCTCACCTCCGCCAGGGTGCGGTTCAGCGCCCAGCCGCCGCCATGGCCCTTCTCAGAGCGTACAATCCCCTGGTCGCGCAGGCCGGCCATGGTGCGGCGGACCACCACAGGATTGGTCTTCAGCATCTGGGCCAACAGCTCCGACGTCATGGCGCCGTCGTGCCGGTCCATATGGATCAGGGCGTGCAGCATACGCGAAAGGCGGCTGTCGCTTCGCATGGCGTAAGGTCTCCGGGTCTTTCCACAACATAGCCGACAATTCCCGAAACAGCAGGAGTTGCATGACGGGCCGGCCGACCCCATCATGTAACTTATGAAGCGTCGTGAATGGGTCCGACGCCCCTGAGGAACACTCCCATGTCCTATGACGTCATCATCATCGGCGGCGGCTTCGCCGGCATGTCGGCGGCCCTGCAGTTGGCCCGGGCGCGCCGGCCGATCCTGGTGGTGGACGCAGGCCTGCCGCGAAACCGCTTCGCCGCGGCCTCCCACGGCTTCCTCGGACAGGACGGCGCAGCGCCAGCCGCCATCATGCGCGAGGCCCTGCGCCAGCTCAGCGCCTATCCGACCGTCGACTTCGTCCATGGAAAGGCGGTGTCCGCCGCGGGCGAGCTCGACCGGTTCGAGGTCGCCCTCGAGAACGGCGAGGTTCACGCCGCCCGCCGGCTGGTCCTGACCACCGGGGTCGCCGACACCCTGCCCGATATTCCCGGCCTGGCCGAACGCTGGGGCCAGAGCGTCATGCACTGCCCCTATTGCCATGGCTATGAGGTCCGCGACCGGCGGATCGGAGTCCTGGCCAACCACCCCATGGCCAGCCATCAGGCCCTGATGCTGCCCGACTGGGGTCCCACCACCTTCTTCACCCAAGGGATGGTCCCCGTGGACGCTGAACTGGCGGCGAAGCTCGAGGCCAGGGGTGTGACGGTTGAGACCATGGCCATCGTCGAGGTTCTGGGCGAGGGTCTGGCCATCTCAGGCGTGCGCCTGGCCGACGGCGGCATCGCGCCGCTGGAGGCCATCTTCACCGTCCCGAAGACCGCGCCCGTCAGTCCCCTGGCCGCCCAGCTAGGCTGCGCCTTCGAAGACGGCATGACCGGTCCACATGTGAAGCTGGAGGCCGGCCAGCTGACCACCACGCCTGGGGTCTATAGCGCCGGCGACGCCGCCAGCCCCATGCACAACGCCACTCTGGCCTCAGCCGCCGGCGTCATGGCCGGGATCGGCGCCCACCAGTCGCTGATCTTCTGATCAACCGCTCAGGGCTTCAGGCAGGTCACGTCGGCGGCGACGCAGGTCGTGGAATAGGCGCGGCTCTCGCCCCAGGAGTAGGTGGCGAACCCCAGATCGAAGCCTCGCACGAGGATGACTGTCAGACCCTGATCTGGGGCGAATTCGTAGACGCCCACGGTCGCCGCCCCGATCCGGGCGAGGACCCCATCAGGCTCCTCCGGCCAGACGCCGACCCGGCCGGACACCACCAGATTCCGATTAACGGTGGGAGTTCCCTCGGTGGGATAGAAGGTCGTGGTGTTGTCCCTGACCGCCGCGCCACTGACCCCCGGAATGGCGTTTACGGCGTCGATGACGGGGAACAGCTTTCCTGAGGCTGCGCCGAGGTTCGGCTTCCACGGGGTAGGCGCCACCAGCAGGGCGATGAAAATGGCCAAGATGGCGACGGGGATCGCCGCAGCGACCACAGCGTGGCGCCGCCCCGGCGGAACCTCGAACTCCGTCACCTTGGCCCTCACCATGACCGAGCCGAAGACAAGGTCGTGAACCAGTCGGCGGGTCGGCCGATTGAAGATCAGCAGATAGACCTGCGCCAGACTCAGGCCAGCCATCGCGGTGATGAGCAGGGCGCCCAGGACCAAGGCCCACAGTGTGGACGGGACGTTGAGCATCAGACCATTCAGGATCACTGGCGTGATCAGCAGGGCGGCGCGCGCCAGGGCCACGACCATTCCCAAGGGCCGGCCTGAAACGCTCACGACCTTCAAGCCCAGCAGCCGCATGCCGAGGGATTGCCCGCCGCCAAAGCCGCTGGCTGTGACGCCGAAATAGGCGACGCCGATGGCAAGCCCGATCAGGCGGCCCTTCGGCCCCAAGCTAGAGACAAGGTCCATCGCCAGCCAGCCGATCCCGAAACACACGGCGGCGACCAGCACCAGATCAATGATCCACGCCCCCAGGCGCGCCCAGAACCCCGGCCAGACAGCCGGCTTTTCAGTGTCCACGATGATCGCCCCTCTTCCCCGCGCACAGCCTAGCTTAACGGGCGATGGATGCAACGCTGAGGCGAGACAGGGCCAGGGCGCCCGCGGCCGATCGCGATCGCCGCGCCAGCGTCACTCCTCCTGCAGCGGCGGGTGCGGCTGGCTGCGCCTCAGGTCCCGATGACGCCGCCGTCGTCCTTGGTGATCACCACCGTGGCCGAGCGGGGCGCCCGGCCGCTGTAGTCCGGGAAGCCCGAACCATAGTCGCCGGCCGCAAACTGTTGAGCCGAGGCGTGGGCGCCGGGGTGCTGGAAATTGACGAACATGGTCTTCCCGTCCGGCGTCTTGACGACCCCGGTGCATTCCTGACCCCAGGGACCGGTCATGAAGCGCCTGATCTCGCCCGTCGCCGGGTCAGCGGCCAGCAAGGCGTTCATGCCAAAGCCCTTGAGGGGCCCCTCATAGCCTGGGCCAAGATCGCCCATATCTGTCTGGATCCAGAGCCTGGACTCCGCATCGCACCACAGGCCGTCGGGGCAGGCGAAGATGTTGTCGTCGTTCAGCGCCTCGCCGGTGGCGATGCGGGAGGCGTTGGCGTCGCCGGCGATCACGAACAGGTCCCAGGCGAAGCTGGCCGCGGTGTGATCGCCGCCGGCATAGGACCAGCGCACGATCTGTCCGAAATGGTTCACCGCCCGAGGATTGGCCGCGTCCACCTGCGCCTGGGTGCGACGCACATTGTTGGTCAGCGTGAAGAAGACCGCGCCGGTGCTGGGATCGACCGCGCCCCATTCCGGGCGGTCCATCTTGGTCGCTCCGGCATGGTCGGCGGCCAGACGTGTATTGACCAGGATGTCGGCCAGATCGGCGAAACCGTTGGCCGGTGTCAGCCCGTTGCGGCCAGGCGCCAGGGCCAGCCACTCGCCGCTGCCGTCATCATTGAACTTCGCCGCATAGAGCGTGCCGCGATCAAGGATGGAGCCATCGGTCTGGCCCGGAGCCCAGACGCCTTCCGAGACGAACTTGTAGATATATTCGAACCGTGAATCGTCGCCCGAATAGCAGACCACCGGCTGGCCTTCGATCACCGGGGCGAACACGACGCCTTCATGGGCGAAGCGGCCCAGATGGGTGCGCTTGATCGGGGCGGCGTCGGGATTGAACGGGTCGATTTCGGTCATCCAGCCCATGGTGTTGGGCTCATTTCGATAGTCGTCGACGGCCGAGGCGCCCGTGGCGGAGGCGTTGAAGCGGACGTGCTCGTCGGCGCCCGACTTCGCCAGATGCCAGCCGTAGCGCCCCCCCTGAGGATTGGTGGAAACCCCGTAGCGGGCATGCTCCCGCGGCAGGTCGGGCTTCTGATCAATCTGGTCGGTGTTGGCGAAATAGCCCGCCCAGTTCTCCTCGGCGGCCAGGTAGGTGTTCCAGGGGGTGACCCCGTGGGCGCAATTGTTCAGCGTGCCGCGGGTCATCGCGCCATCGGGGCTGAACCGGGTCCGAACATGGGGCGCGCCCCGCACCGGGCCGCTGATCTGAACGGGCGTGCCGGCGGTGATCCGGCGATTTCGCGGGTCGGCGACCACGGCCCAGGTCCCGTCGGTCTGGCGGGTGGTGCGATAGATGGAGACGCCGTGGGCGGCGATCTCCATCCGCACCTCGTCGTCATCGCGCTTGCCATCAGCGTCATAGGCGACGCGATAGGTGTGGAAGGGCTGGCCCTTATAGTTGGGTTTTTCAGCATGCAGAAAGCGCGGTTCGGCATATTCGTGGTTCACCACGATGAAGCCGTCGCTCGAAGAGCCCCCTATGGGGAAGAAGTGCATCCCATCGTGATGCTGGCCGATCTGGTGTTCCTGCTCGGCGCCGGTATTGGCGCCGGGACGGGCGGCGGGCATGTCGCCGGAAATCGGCGTGCCGGTCTCGCCCAGCAGGTGGAAGCTGTAGCCCTCGGGAACGACAACCTTGTCCTGATAGCTGACCGGGACAGGCTTGAAGCCCAGCAGCCCTGTCCTCGTTTGTGTCGAGGCGGCCCGGGCGGTGATCGGGGCCCCAACCAGGCCCGTGACCAGGGCGGCCAAGCCCCCCATCAGGACGCCACGGCGGGCGACGCGGGCCTCCATGACCTCATAGAAGTTGCGGTTGGCTGAGCTGTTGCACGGCGGCTCGTCGCCATGCTGATAGCCCAGGGTCTCGGTGTGGTCGGGGTAGTCCCGCTCGAACGCTTTGATCTCTGGCCCCTGTGGTGGATCGGAGAAGAATGTCTCTGAAATGGTCCGCTAGATTATGCGCCTTGTGTCACAGGGGTATGACCGGCGAACAGGCGGGTCGGCTGCGACAGATCGGCCGACAAGGGATAGCCGAACCGGTCCCCCAGTGTCAGCCGTCCTTCGGCGCTCGAGGTCAGGCCCCCTCGCCGGTGGCGGTCGCGCTATAGGAGCGTTAATCCTTTTCGGGCGATAAACCCTGTCAAAAGAAAGCGTTCGCCCATGCCCATGACCCAGGTCGAACTGGAAACCTCGTTGCGCGAGGCCTTCCCCGACGCAGAGATCGCCATTGAGGATCTCGCCGGCGACGGGGACCATTACCGTGCGCGTATTGTTTCGGCCGCCTTCAAGGGCCTGCCCCGGGTGCGCCAGCACCAGTTGGTCTATGCCGCCCTGAAGGGCAAGATGGGGGGCGAACTGCACGCCCTGGCCCTTGAGACTTCCGTTCCAGCTTAGGCGGCCTGCTGATGCGCTACCGTCCGTTCGGCATTTCAGGCAAGGCGGTCTCGGCGCTCAGCCTGTTGCTGCGCGATCATGGCAAGACGCAGCCCGCCGGCGCCTGGCGCGGCCTGACGGTCGGCGCCATGGAATGCGGGATCAACGCCTTTGAGCTGGAGGCCGGGGTCGAGGCTCTGGCGGCCGGTTTTCGACACGCTCTGGAAAGCGTCGAGCGGCGGCTGTTGTTTGTGGCCTGGCGCATCTGCGGCGACGGCCGCACCCCCACCGACGCCCGTAGCATCGAGGCCGCGGTGCGCATGGGGCTGACTCAGTCGGGCGCCGGCTATTTCGACCTGCTCACCATCGACGAGGCCGCCTACGCCACCCTCACCGCCGAAGGGGCGCGGATGCTTGACGACGTGCGCGCGGCCGGGCTGGCCCTGCAGATCGGCGTGGCGGGAACCGGCGATCTGGTGGACCAGGCGGTGGCGACCGGCGCCTTCGACTCCCTGTCCTCGCCATTCAACCTGACCTCGGGCTGGGCCATTCGCCGGCGGATCCGCGAAGCGGCGCAACGGAACATGTCCATCACCGGCTTTGACGCCTTCCCGCCTGCCCTCTGCCGCCCGCCGGCCCAGGCGGGGACCAGGCCCTCGCTCTTTCGCCGCAGCGGTCCCACCGCCGCCACGGTCGGCGCCTATGGCTTCCTACATGAAACCCGCAATTGGGAGGCCGACGAACTCTGCCTCGCCTATGCCCTGACCGAGCCCGCCCTGGCCTGCGTCCAGATTGAAACTCACAGGACCGAGGTGATTGAGCGTCTGGCTGCTGTGCCTGATCGTGAACTGCCCACAGGCCTAGCGGCGCAGATCGAAATGGCGCGGATCGACACGCCCAACGACGCGCATGCCGGCTGAGGCGCTATTGACCAGGGGGCCTGGCCTCCCTAGCTCTGTGACCTAAGATCCTGACTCCTTCGAAAGGCCGTTCCCATGAGCGAGGCCATGACTGATCCCGCCCACGACTTCATCGCCAAGACCTTGCAGGACCATCAGGTGGTTCTGTTTATGAAGGGCGTGCCCGAACAGCCCCGTTGCGGCTTTTCCGGCTTGGTCGTTCAGATCCTTGACCACCTGGGCGTGGACTTCGTCGGCGTCGACGTGCTGCAGGACGACTCCCTGCGCGACGGGATCAAGACCTTCAGCGACTGGCCGACCATCCCGCAGCTCTATGTGAAGGGCGAGTTCATCGGCGGCTGTGACATCGTCCGCGAGATGTTCCAGAACGGCGAACTGAAGCCCTTCCTCAGCGAGCAGGGCGTCCTGGCCGCGTGAGCCGGACGTTCGAGCCCCCGGCGGGCCGTCAGGTTTTTTCCCGCAACTTCACGCCATCGGCCAACGATATCGACGCCAATGGCCACGTGAACAATGTCGTCTATCTGGGCTGGGCCCAGGACATGGCCATCGCCCACTGGGACTCCGCCGCCAGCCCGCAAGAGGCTGAAGCCCTGGCCTGGGTGGCCCTGCGTCACGAGGTGGATTATCGCCGCGCCCTGCTGCCCGGAGAGACGGCCCTGGGTCGCACCTGGGTGTCGGACAAGGCCGAGGGTCCGCGTTTTGACCGCTTTGTCCGCATTGACGGCCCAGACGGCGCCATGTGCGCCCAGGTCCGCACGGTCTGGTGCCTGATCGAGCGTGCAAGCGGCCGTCCGCGCCGGGTGCCGCCTGAACTGGTCGCCCGGTTCGGCTGAGGCTTCGCGCATGGCGCCGCTTGCGCCATGATGGCGGCCTAGGAGGCGGTTCATGGACGGTTTCGCCAGTCTCTTCTCGGCCTTCGGCCTGGCCAGCGCGGCGGGCTTCAACGCCTATGTGCCCCTGCTCACGGTCGGCCTCGTGGCCCGCTACACCGATCTCATAAGGTTGGCCGAGCCCTTTGACGTCCTGACCCAGTCCTGGGTGCTGGGCGCCATCGCCCTCCTCGCCGTGGTCGACTTCATCGCCGACAAGGTGCCGGTGGTGGACACCGCCTGGCACGGTCTGGGCGCCCTGGTCAGCCCCGTGGCCGGCGCCGTCCTCTTCGCCAGCCAGCAGAATGTGCTGAGCGATCTGCATCCGGCCCTCGCGGCCATCGCCGGGCTTGTGATCGCCGGCGGCTTCCATGGCGGCCGCGCCGCCGCCCGGCCCATCTCCACGGCGACCACCGGGGGCCTGGGCAATCCAGTGTTGTCTATGGTGGAAGACGTGCTCTCTGGCCTGCTCAGCCTGCTGGCGGTCTTCCTGCCCTTTATCGCTTTCGGCGTGGCCGGCCTTGTCGCGGTCCTGCTGATCCTGGCGGTCATCAGCGCGAGGCGGGCCTGGCGTGCGCGCCGGGCGCGACCTCGGCTCGGCTAGAGTCCGGGCCAGGGAACCAGGGGATTGAGCAGGAACACCGGATCGCGGGGTTCAAGGCCCAGCTCCGCATAGCTGAAGGCCAGCTCCACATGGCCGACCCCAAGAGACTGGCACCCATCCACCCGCGTGCGGCCAAAGGCCAGGGTCACCGCCTCGCCCCGCCGCTCCACATAGAAGGCGAAGTCGGCCTTGGTGGTGCAGCCGTTGGAGGCCACCTTGATGGTCAGCTCCCGCCGTCCCGCGTCGGCGGCGTAGAGCGGCTCCAGCTCTCCCAAGGGGTGGCCGGACGGGGCGAGAATCGGCGGTGGCGGAACCGTGGCGCAGCCGGCCAGCAAGGCGACCGAGGCCATCATCAGGAAGCGGCGTGTCATGGCCGTACTCGGCCACATCTGGGCCGAGGGGAAAAGGCCGCTTGGGTCACACTTCGGGGGGAAGGCCGTGCGCCGCCAGCCAGCCGCCAGCATAGCGCGGATCCTGCGTCACCTCCCGCAGGGCGAAGGGCGGGTGGGGACAGGCGGCCATCTCCTCATCGCTTTCAAACTCTCGCTCGGACAGGACCAGGCCTTCCAGGTCGCCCCCAAACACATCGACGCCGAAGGTTCGCCCTGCGATCGGCGCCAGGCGATGGCGGACTTTCTTGATACGCCGCCCAGGCAGATCGGCCAGCAGGGCGTACTCGGCCTCCGAGAGGTAGATGGAGGTGATCAGCCGATGGGTGGCGTCCACATCGCCCTTTCGCCCCAGGCGGCGCATCACCGGCCCGCCATCCAGGGGCCGGGCCTCCCGCAGCCTTAGGCGAGAGCCGTCGATATAGAGGTCCGTGATGGCGTCCGCGGAAACCACCTGGACGTCTGGCAGCCGCGCACAGAGCCACCGCCGTTCGCGCTCCACATAGGCATATTTCAGCTTGGGGAAGCCCAGGGTGCGGGCGAGTTCGGGATCGATGTCCATGGGCGCCTCCGTCAGCCAGGCCAAGCTTGGCAGGCCGACGGCGGTTTCGCCAGGATCAGGACCCGGCCCCCTCGATCCCCCCCTTGGGGTGCTTGGGCTTGAGCAGGGAGAAGATCACCCCGCTCGCGAGCAGGGTCACCGTGATGCCCAGGGACCACGGCGCAGGAAACTTGCCGCCAAAGAACAGGTCGCCAGCAAATATTTTCAGACCGATGAACACCAGCACCAGGGCCAGGGCCACCTTCAGGTAGTGGAACCGATGCACAGCGTTTTCGAGGGCGAAATAGAGCGCCCGCAGGCCGAGGATGGCGAAGATGTTGGAGGTGTAGACGATGTAGGGGTCCTGGGTGATGGCGAAGATGGCCGGCACCGAGTCGACGGCGAAAACCAGATCGGCGATCTCCACCAGCACCAGGGCCAGGAACAGGGGCGTGGCGAACAGCACCAGCTTGCCGTTGACCGGGTGCGGTTGGCGCACGAAGAACCGCGAGCCCTGGAAGTCGTCGGTCACGCGCAGGCGTGTCCGCAGCCATTTAAGAACCGCATTGCCGCTGAGGTCCTTGGCCTCCTCAGCGTCGGCGCCGAAGGATTCCTTGAGCATCTTGGCGCCGGTGAACAGCAGGAAGGCGGCGAAGATGTAGAGCACCCAGGCGAAGTTCGCCACGAGCGCTGCGCCCAGGCCGATCATGATCGCCCGCAACACGATCACCCCGAGGATGCCCCAGAACAGCACCCGATGCTGCAGCTCCCGGGGTACGGCGAAATAGGCGAGGATCAGCGAAATGACGAAGACATTGTCCAGCGCCAAGGTCAGCTCGAGCAGATAGCCGGTGTAGTATTCCACCGCCTTTTCCGACCCCAGATCGAACCAGATCCAGGCCCCGAAGCTCAGTCCAAGGGCGATATAGGCCGAGGCCGCCTTTACCGACTCCGCCGGACCGATGACATGGTCCTTACGGTTGAACACCCCCAGGTCGAGGGTCAGGACCGTGAGCACGATCCCCAGGAACATCAGCCAGAGCCAGGTGGCCTGACCGAGAAACGGCGTCTGGAAAAATAGCAGGAGAGCGTCCATCGGACCCCGCACCTCTCATAGTCACGGCGCTGCGTCCGCGCCTGGAGAGTAAAGATCCGACATCATCGCAACCGTCGTCGCGACCAGAGGGGCCCGGACCGAAGGGCCGCAATAGTCCGGCTGCGCCGCGGGGTCAACTGGGCTTGTAGGTCGCAGCCTCGGCGCGCAGCAAACCTGCTCCATCATGAGGCAAGCCAGCAACCTCGCGCCTGCGGGGTTCCGGCCTAGGCCAGTTGTGCCGAAGCATCCAGAGCCTGAGGAGCGGGGTCCGCGCCCGACAGGGGATTGCGGGGATCAAGCGGCAGACCCGCAGCCTGCCGCTGCTTGAGCAGCCGCAGCCAGCCATGCAGGGCCTCGCAGTCGAGGCCGTGGAGCATCAGTCTTTGGCCGGCCTGGATCGTCGAGAGCGGCACCAGCGGATGACCGTTCTTCACGAAGGACATGTGGTAGTCGGTCCCCAGGATCTTGCCGATATAGATGGCCACCGTCTCATCAAGCTGGAGAGACTGGGCCGCCCGGACGAAATCGGCCCGCGGCAACAGCAGGGCGTAGAGCGGCGTATAGGCCTCGATCGCCGTCTGCACGTCGGCGAAGTTGAGCGGGCCCTTCGGCAGTTCACCAAGTTCGAACGGCCCGTCCGAGATCATCGAGAAATCGGGCCGCTCCACAGGCGCCAGGTCACGGCCCTGGGCGCGCAGGCTGGCGCCCAGCTGGATGATGAAATTGAAGATGTTGAGGTCGTGCTGGAGAAAGACGTTGTCCTCCAGGTCCTTCAGCGTGCGGGGCCGCAAGGGGACGGTTTCGACCTGGACCGGCCCGGCATTGCCCTTGATGAAGGCCAGCAGCTCGGTGCCCACATGGAAGTGGCGCAGAATCAGAGTGTTGGCCTCCGGGGTGCAGAAGGTCCGCAGGCCCCAGTGGATCAACCTGTGCAAGGCGCCGTTCAGATTGGGTCGATGTGGCGAGATCCCGCGGGCGATCTTCACCAGCACGAAGAAGATGAAGATCAGCGGCCGGCTGACGGGAAACAGCCACCGCCGCGACCAGGACGCATTGCCCCGCAGCAGCGCCATCTTGGCCTCCGGGGCGATCGGCAGGCCCTGGTCGAGATAGAGGGCCAGCCACGGATTGGGGTCGCGCGGGTCATAGGTCGACAGGTCAAAGGCCGCCTCAGTCACCGGTGATCTCCTCAATCTGCAAGGCGTAGAGCCTGGCGGTGACCCGGGCGGTCTTCACGATTCTCGCCGCGACGATCGGATCAGGCAGCACCATGGCCAACATGGCCTCGAACTCCTTGATGTGTTCGACGTCATTCTCACCGTGATAGAGCAGAAAGCGCAGAGCCTCGTCGGGCAGGTTCAGGCGTCGCTGAACCAATCGCCCCCATTCGGCGGCCTTGATCGAGCCCAGGCCCTCGATGATCCACATGGCGCCCAGCAGGCCGAAGGGATTGGGCCGGGACGCTTCGTGGAACATCCAGGCCGAGAGGGCCTCGGAGCCCAAGTTTTTCTCGGCCCCGCGGATCACCGCCAGATCCCCGCCGCAGGCGGCGTAATCAGCCTCCAGAAGCCGGAAATCCCTGTGCTCGGTGACCGCGTGGCGCATCAGGGTGGAGCGAAGCTCAAGGTGTGTCTCGCCGATATTGGACGCCGCCCGCGACATCCAGAGCGCCCCGTCCGCCACCTGCTGACGCAGGCCAATGAGGAAGGCGTGGTAATCGGCGAGGTCGAAGCGGCCACGGGTCAGCTTGCGGATCAGCGGCGTCTGCTCCAGCCGTCCCTCAAACTCCGTGAAGACGATGGTCAGCTGGCGCAGGACATCCGAAACCCCGGTCATTCCACCGCCTCCAGCAACATGAAGCCCACAAGGGCGCGGCCGCTTTCCGGCACGACGCAGAGCACCTGCTGGCCTGGCGACAGGCGACCCGATCGCAGAAAGGCCTCCAGCATCACCCAGATGGAGGCCGAACCCACATTACCCACGGTGCTGAGATTGGAGAACCAGCGGTCCCGGGGGATCATCCCGGCGGTGCTTTCCAGCAGGCCCTCAATCTCGGTGCGCAGGGACCGGGCCGAATAGTGACAGAGCAGGTGGTCGATCCTGGCTGGCTCGATTCGGCGTTCCTCCACCTTCTGCAGGTAGACGCCCACCCAGGCGCGGATGACGCGCTTGAGCAGCTCGAAATCCTGCAGCAGGGCGATCGCCCCCTGGGCGTGGGCGGCGAGCGGGCCTGAGAAGGCCCAGGTGGAAAGCGGATCGGCCCGTGTCTCAGGCGCAGCGCCGGCCCACATGCAGGGATCGAAGCGGTCGGCCAGCGAGATCAGGTCGATGAACCGTACCCGCAGGGACAGGCCCGTGGGCCGCGGCGAAGGCTCCATCACCACCGCGCCTGCGCCGTCCGACAGGGTGAAACGGAGATAGTCGGCCTCAGGTCGCAGCCGGCCCTTGGCGTCCACCAGGGCTGAACCCTCATAGAAGGCGGGCCGGAACCAGCGGGATGAGAATTCGCTGGCGCCGGCGGCGGCGATGTCGTGCTCGCCGGCGCGCACCGACAGCCAGGCTGACTTGGCCGCCATCAGGGCCGAACCACAGACCGACTGGAAGCTGGCCAGCTCCAACGGCCCCCCACCCAACTCCCCATGGACATTTGAGCCGTGGCCGGGGACCAGATAGTCCCCTTGCGTGGTGGCCGTGGCGAGGAAGCTCAAGTCGTTCGGCGTGAGCGCCGCATGGTCCAGGGCCGCGCGGACGGCCTCGGCGCACATGGCGGCGTTGGACGTGGTCGGGCGTCCTTGGCCGTCAAGGGCGTAGTGGCGGGTCTCGACGCCGTTCCACCGCAAGGCCCGCCGCCCCAGGGCGCTGTCCCGGCCGCCGATACGCCCGATGTGATCCTCGATCGCCGCAGAGGCCACAGGCGGCCCTGGCAGGTGCGCGCCCACCCCGGTGATGTAGACGTCGCGAAGCTCGTTCATAGCCCCTCGCGAGGATGGGCGCCGCGCGCGCCCTGCGTTGGGCGGACTTATCGGGGCGATGGGCGCAGGGGGCAACCGTGGCCACACCCGACAGGGACAAAATGAAAAGGGCCCCGGATTGCTCCGAGGCCCCTTCGATTGGGTGGGATTGTCGACGCCTTAGGAGGCGTAGAATTCCACGACCAGGTTCGGCTCCATCTTCACCGGATAAGGCACTTCGGCCAGTTCCGGGGCGCGGATGAACTTGGCCGAGAGGCCCTTGGCGTCGACTTCGATGTAGTCGGGGACCTCGCGCTCGCCCGACGCCTGGGCTTCCAGCACCAGGGCCATGTTGCGCGAACGCTCACGCACCTCGACCACGTCGCCGGCTTTCACGCGATAGGACGGGATGTTGACGCGCTTGCCGTTCACGGTCACGTGGCCGTGGTTCACGAACTGGCGGGAGGCGAAGACGGTCGGCACGAACTTGGCCCGATAGACCACCGCGTCCAGGCGGGATTCCAGCAGGGCGATCAGGTTTTCCGAGGTGTTGCCCTTGCGGCGGGCGGCCTCGTTATAGGTGCGGCTGAACTGCTTTTCGGTCAGGCTGCCGTAATAGCCCTTGAGCTTCTGCTTGGCGCGCAACTGCAGGCCGAAGTCGGAAACCTTGGACTTACGGCGCTGGCCGTGCTGGCCCGGGCCGTAGGAGCGCTGGTTCACCGGCGACTTGGCGCGGCCCCAGATGTTTTCGCCCATACGGCGGTCGAGCTTGTACTTGGCGGAATGACGCTTGGTCATGAACACTCTTCATCATCGACACGGCCCGGCGCTTCCGAGAGTGGAGGCGCGATCTCAACGGCGGGGCCCGTATCACCCGTAATGGTCTTCGCACCGCGCAGTCGCCCGCCGGTGTGAAGGGGCGGTGTATGACGGCCGCACCTGACAGAGTCAAGTTCAGCGGGCCTCGCTTGCCAGGGCGAGCGTGACTATAACCCTCCAACGTGTAGGGCGATCTCGAGGCCAAGACCCGCCGCCCGACACGAGGACGCCCTGCCCTATCCGCACGCCCTGCCTACAAGGACAGACCATGCCCCAGTCGCCGCCCAAGATCCCGAGCCCGGCGCAGGCGAACCGCGCTGCGGCCTTGCGCCAAGATGAGGCCTGGCACGCCCTTGAGGTCCAGGCCGTGCTTGATCTCCTGGACACCGCAGCTGACGGCCTTTCCGAGACCGAGGCGGCCCGCCGGCTGGACACCCACGGACCCAACGCGCTGCCCCGGGGCAAGGGGCGCAACCGGCTGCTCGCCTTCCTCCGGCACTTCCACAACCTTCTGATCTACGTCCTCATCGCCGCGGGCCTGCTGGCGGCGATGATCGGACATCTCACTGATGCTGTGGTGATCTTTGCCGTGGTGCTGGCCAACGCCCTGATCGGCTACATCCAGGAGGGCCGGGCGGAAAAGTCCCTGGAGGCGATCCAGGGGATGATCGAGCCTCACGCCTCGGTCATTCGCGGCGGCGCGCGTCTCACTGTCACCGCTGATGAGGTGGTCCCTGGGGATGTGGTCCTGCTGGAGGCCGGTGACCGGGCGCCGGCCGACGTGCGCCTGATCAAGGCCCGCAACCTGCGGATGGACGAGGCCCTGCTCACGGGGGAATCCGTGCCGGCCGACAAGGCCGTCGCACCCGTGGCCCCTGACGCCGCCCTTGGGGACCGGTACTCCATGGCCTTTTCAGGCGCCTTCGTGGCCGCCGGCCAAGGGGTCGGGGTGGTGACCGCCACCGGCGCCGACACCGAACTCGGAAAGATCAGCACCCTCATTGGCGCGGTGGAGCGACTGACCACCCCCCTGGTCCGTCAGATGAACCGCTTCGCCCAGCAGGTGACCATCGCCGTCCTGGCCGCCTCGACCCTGGTCTTCGCCTTCGCCCATCTGGTGCGCGGCTATTCCATCAGCGAGGCCTTCATGGTCGTGGTGGGCCTGGCGGTGGCGGCTATTCCTGAAGGCCTCCCCGCGGTGATGACCATCACCCTGGCCATTGGCGTCCAGCGGATGGCGCAGCGCAACGCCATCATCCGCAGGCTGCCGGCGGTGGAGACCCTGGGATCGGTGTCGGTGATCTGCTCAGACAAGACCGGCACCCTGACCCGCAACGAGATGATGGTCAGCAAGGTGGTCGCCGCCTCGGGCGTCTATCAGGTGGAGGGTTCGGGCTACGCCCCCACCGGCGCGATCAGGCTGGACGGCGCGGAGATCGACCCGGGAGCCGACCCAGTGCTGCAGGAGCTCGCCCGAGGCGCCCTCCTGTGCAATGACGCGCGGCTGTCCCAGACCGAGGCCGGCTGGCGGGTTGACGGCGATCCCATGGAAGGCGCCTTGATCTCCCTCGGGCGCAAGGCTGGCCAGGACCCGGCGGCGGCTCTGACCACCTGGCCCCGCCTGGACGAAATCCCTTTCGAGACCCGCCACCGCTACATGGCCACCCTCAATGGCGGCGAGGGCCGCCCGCCGGTGGCCTATGTAAAGGGCGCGCCCGAGCAGGTTCTGGAGATGTGCGCGACCGTGGCCGGCGCCAATGGGCCAGAACCCCTGGATCTCCCCCACTGGCGGACCCAGGTCGAGGACCTGGCCGCTGGCGGTCAACGGGTTCTGGCCCTCGCCCGCCGGGACATGCCCCAGGGCTGTGGCGACGTCTCGGCCGCCGATGTGGCCGCCAACCTGACGCTGCTGGGTCTCGTAGGCCTGATCGATCCGCCCCGGCCTGAGGCCATGGCGGCGGTGGCGGAGTGTCGAGCCGCTGGCGTACGGGTGAAGATGATCACCGGCGACCACGTGGCGACGGCTCGGGCCATCGCGATGCAACTCGGTCTGGATGAGGCGCCTCGGGCCCTTACAGGACAGGACCTGGACGGCCTGTCGGAGGACGACTTCCACAGGGAGGCCCAGGCCGCGACGGTGTTCGCCCGCACCACGCCCGAACACAAGCTGCGGCTGGTGTCGGCTTTGCAGGCGGACGGCTCGGTCATCGCGATGACCGGCGACGGGGTGAATGACGCCCCGGCGCTCAAGCGCGCCGATGTTGGCGTCGCCATGGGCGGAAAGGGGACTGAAGCGGCGAAGGAGGCCAGCGAAATGGTCCTGGCCGACGACAATTTCGCGTCGATCGTCGCGGCGGTTCGCGAAGGTCGCACCGTCTATGACAATCTGACCAAGGTCATCACCTGGACCCTGCCCACCAATGGCGGCGAGGCCCTGACCATCATGCTGGCGCTCCTGCTCGGCCTGACCATGCCGGTGACGCCGGTCCAGATCCTGTGGATCAATATGATCACCGCCGTGGCCCTGGGCCTGACCCTGGCCTTCGAGCCGCCGGAGTCTGGGGTGATGCGGCGCCCCCCACGGCCAGCCCACCAGCGCCTGCTGTCAGGCCGGCTGCTGTGGCGGATCGCCTTCGTCTCGGTCTTGATGGTCGCGGGCGCCTTTGGCGTCTTTGCCTGGGCGGTAGGCAAGGGTCTGTCGGTGGAGACCGCCCGCACCATGGTCGTCAACAGCCTGGTGGTGATGGAGATCTTCTATCTGTTCAGCATCCGCTATGTGCACGGCGCCTCCCTGACCTGGCAGGGGGTGTTGGGCACGCCCGCCGTGCTCATGGGGGTCGGCTTCGTGGTGGCCGCCCAGTTGGCCCTCACCTATGTCCCCCTGCTTCAGACCGTGTTCGGAACCGCGCCTGTCGCCCTTGCCGATGGTCTGGTGATCATCGGCCTTGGGGTAGTCCTGCTCCTGGTGGTCGAGGCCGAGAAGCTGATCCACCGTCAGCTGAGCCAAAGCATGAACACGCCGGCGAGCGCCAGATAGGCCAGACACACCAGGGCTGTCTGACGCAGCACCGCCCCCTCCCCGCCCTTGAGACCAACGGTGGCGGCGCCGGCGATGATGTTGTGCGGACTGATGATGTTGCCCACACCGGCCCCGACCCCCTGGGCCGCCGCCATCCTGACCTGAGGCAAGTCGAGGGCCTGAGCGGTGGCGGCCTGAAACGGGGTCAGCAGAATGTTCGACGCGGTGGCCGAACCGGTGACGAAGGCGCCCAGGGCGCCCACAAACGGCGCCAGGAAAGGCCAGACCCCCACTGATCCCGCGGCCGCGCCGGCCAGGGCGCTGATCATTCCCGAATGAACCATGATGCGTGACAGGGCCAGCATCACAAACAGGGCCAGGGCCACTGGTCCGAGGCGACGGAGCGCCGCAGTCGCGGCCTCTGCAAAGGCCCCGATGCTGCGCCCCTGGGCGAGGCCACCCAGGATCAGACCCAGGGCCAGCACCCCGCCGGGGTGATAGAGGGGCGCCAGCCGCCCGGCGAAGGTCCCCCCGAGGGACCAGCTGATGGCCAGACCCTGAAGGGCCTGCGCGACAGGGTCGATCAGCCGAGTCGCCATGACCAGGATGACGATCGCCCCATAGGGCAGCAGCGCCGTGACCACCGCACGTCCTGAGAGCGCCGGGACGTCAGATTTCGGTTGGGCCCGGGCGGTGATCAGGGCGAAGACGCCCCCTCCGATCAAGGCGCCCCCGGCCGTCGGAAGCTCCGGTCCCACCCAAAGGGCCAGGGCCAGAAAGGGCAGGTAGAAGCAGATCGCGGCCCCCGCCCCCATCAGCCAGTCGCGCAGAGCCGGAGGTCTGTCCCCCGCCAGCCAGATCAGGGCGCCGAGCAGCGTCCAGCCGAGGGCTGCATTCACAAGAGCCGTCTCGCGTCCGATGACCCCGGCGGCCACGTTCATAAGCTCCGCCTGGGCCAGAACCGGCGTCCCCAGGGCGCCGAAGGAGACACCCCCGGCGTGTCCCACCAGGGCCAGGACCACCGCCCGAATCGGCGAAAAGCCCAGGCCGACGAGTAATGGTGCGGTCAGGGCCACCGGCACGCCGAAACCTGCCGCGCCCTCCATGAAGACGCCGAAGAACCAGGCCACCAGGACGACCTGGGTCCGCCGGTCCGACGACACCCTGGCCACAGCGTCGCGCAGGACGAAAAGCGCGCCAGACCTGGCCTGCAACTCATAGAGGACCAGAGCCGGAAAGATGATCCAGAGGATGGAGAGGCTGGTGAACCCCGCCTCCAGCAGGGCGCCAAGGGTCATGCCCCCTGGGCCAAAGGGATCGGTTGGCGCCTGGCCCAATCCGAAAATCAAGAGCGCCAGGACGAGGGCCAGGGCGAGCCCCGCCCCGCCGGCATAGGCCACTGGCCACTTCAGGCCGAGCATCAGCCCCACCACCGCCATGAGCGGCAGGGCGGCCAGAATCGCCGTCACGGCCTGGCCGGGGCTGGCTCCACCGACACTTCATGGGTCGCGCGACCATGGCGTTCAAAGTCGGTGATATTGGCCAGGGTGATCTGGGCGATCGCGCTCAGGGCCTCATGGGTGAAGAAGGCTTGGTGGCCGGTGACCAGCACATTGGGGAAGGTGAGCAGCCGGGCGAAGACGTCGTCATCGATGAAACGCGCCGAGCGGTCCTCAAAGAAGAGGCCCGCCTCCTCCTCATAGACATCCAGGCCCAGGCTTCCGACCGCGCCGCTCTTGAGGCCCGCGATCACCGCGACGGTATCGACCACGGCCCCACGGCTGGTGTTGATCAGCATGACCCCTGGCTTCATCCGCGCGATGGCGGGGCCATCAATCAGGTGCCGGGTGGCCGGCGTCAGGGGACAGTGCAGGCTGACGATATCGCAGTCAGGCAGCAGGTCCTCCACCGACCGATAGACGACGCCCCGCGCCTGAAGGGCGGCGCTGGGATTGGGATCGCTGGCGATCACCTTGCAGCCGAAGCCTTGCAGGATCTCCGCGACGATCTCCCCGATCGCGCCGGTTCCCACCACCCCGGCCGTCTTGCCCTTGAGGTCAAACCCCAGCAGGCCATCCAGGGCGAAATTGCCTTCCCGCACCCGGTTGTAGGCCCGGTGGGTCTTGCGGTTCAGGGTGAGGATCAGGGCCAGGGTGTGCTCGGCCACCGCATGGGGGGAATAGGCGGGGACCCGGCAGACGGCCACGCCACAGGCCTTGGCCGCGGCGACATCCACATTGTTGAAGCCTGAGGCGCGCAGGGCGACCAGCCGCAGGCCCTGCCCCTGCATCTCCTGCAGTAACTCAGCATCCAGCTCGTCATTGACGAAGACGCAGACGGCCTCGAACCCCGCCGCCAGCCGGCAGGTCTCCCGCGAGAGGTGGACATCGAAATAAGTCAGCTCATGGCCAAAGGCGGTGTTGGCTTCTGACAGAAAGCGTTGATCGTAGGGTCTGGCGCTGAAGACGGCCACGCGCATGGAATTCTCCCGGTCTCGAGCCAGCCCGGTGGGCAGAAGGGCGCGCAGGCGCGCGTGCCCTGGTGAAGCCCCGCGGCGGCGGGGGAGCCGGCTTAGATTTGATCCTTGACCCGGGGCCTCGCCTTGCGTTCGATCAAGGATGGGGTCTCAGGCCG